>JANOKV010000613.1:0-5994 GCA_031419415.1 Hyphomicrobiales bacterium
GAGGATTTGGGCTTCGTGAAACCCGGCGAGGCGGCGGCCTTCATCGGCGAGCGGCATTCGGCGCCGGGCGGCAAGCTGCCGATCAACACCAACGGCGGCGGCCTCTCATACATGCACTCCGGGATGTACGGCATGTATGCCTTGCAGGAGAGTGTGCGGCAGATGCGGGGCATCGCACCGGCGCAAGTGAAGGACGCCAAAATCAGCGTCTGCCACGGTGTGGGCGGCATGTTCGCCGCCTCCGGCACGATCATCTTCACGAACGAGAAGGGGTGAGGGGGCACAGAAGCGCGCAAACACCGTCGCTTCGATTTTCCAACCGTCCCCGAAGTGTCATCCCGGTGCTCGTCACCGGGATCCAGCGCTCTGCTGGCTCCAGCGTCAGCCGTGAGCTGGATCCCGGCAATAAATGCCGGGATGACAAGGGGTGGGATCGGTGTCTTTCTGGCGGGGATCACCGCATCGCGCATCGCGGCGCAGCCGTCTCCGAATTCACTTCGCTATAGCGACATCCACCCGAACTGTACCATCTGGCCCGTTCAGAACCGTGTAGAGTGCGCCGTCGCGCGCTTCGTAGCGGGCGTCGAGCTTGACGCCGAAGAGCGCATTACCAGACCGCTCGAGAACGATGTGGCCGGGCATGCAGGCCGAATGCGTGACGGCGACATTCGGGTCGATCGAATGGCTCTTGCCCAGCGCCGAATAGGTCAATGCGGCGCCGGATTTGTTTGCGATGCGGAACTGATATTTTTCCGACGCGGGGCGGCCGAAGAGTTGCACGGAAAGAAATTTGGGATTTTTGTCGGGCGCGCGCGCGACACCAACGCCAATTTCCGTCACATGGGGCTCGACTAGGTTCTTGCGGTGGCCGGGTGAATTCTTCCACCCTTCAATGGCTTTTGACGCCAAAGCGCTGGTTGTAAATCCCCGGCTGTCGAGATGCATCGCCAGATTTTCCGCGACCATGCAGAACTGGTAGCCCGCTTCCTTCACACGCTCGGCGGGCTTACGGCCATCGGCCTCGTGCGCGAAGCGACCTGTCGTTGCCAGATACTCGGCAAAGCGGCGCGCGGCGCGCGTCAACTCCGCATTGGGTGTGACGACGCCCAATCGTTCGGAGCGCCGGAATGCGTTCGTCTGCTCGATGATGGCGGCTTCGGTCCGGACCAGATCGGGAAGTTCAGCCATGCGCGCTCAGGGCTTCGCCTCTCCGAAGATTTTCGGCACCAAGTCCTTATGGGGAACCTTGCGCAGGCTCCATTCCTTCGTCACCGGATCGAAGCGCGAATTGACGAAGCACTTCCAGTTCGCTTCATCGAGATTGGGATAGTCTGCGCGCCAGTAGAACCCTGGATAGCGGGTCTCGGTGCGGAACATGATGTGGCGAAGGTGGGCTTCGGCCGCCCACATGCGGTGATAATTCTCCCACGCCCGCAGCAGTTCGTGCAGATCCTTGGCGCGCAGATGGGCTGAATCTTCTTTCAACATCGTCAGGTAATGCAACCCCATCTCCAGCAGCTTGCCGTTCGTCTGGTAGTAGGTCGACACGCCCGCCACGTACTCGTCCATGATCTTCTGCAAGCGCATTTGGAACATGCGTGGCGTGATGTAATGGGGATTGATGTCTTCGGCCGTCGTCTTGTCTTTGTGCTCGAGATAGGTGCGCACGGGCCGATAAATTTCCTCTGCGATCAGCTTCTTGTCGCCCTTCGGAGCGGGTTTGTAATCCGCGTGGTCGCGGCAGTAGCGCACGAGGTTCTTGCCGGCGATCCGGCCCTCGGTGTGCGATCCGCTGGAGAATTTGTGACCGGAGGCGCCGACGCCATCGCCGGCCGTGAACAGGCCCTCGACGGTGGTCATCCGGTTGTAGCCCCACTGCCATTCCGGCGGCGCCAAGTCTTCGGGTCCCGATACCCACATGCCACAGCAGCCCGAGTGCGAGCCCAACAGATAGGGCTCCGTCGGCATCAGTTCCGACGCGACTTGATCGGGCCGGATGTTCATGCCCGCCCACACACCGGCCTGGCCGATGCACATGTCGAGAAAATCTTCCCACGCTTCGGCTTCCAGATGCTTCACCTCGTGCGGCGTCATCTTTTCCGAGAGCGCCTTCATGGCGGACGGCGTGTCCATCAGGATGGGGCCACGGCCTTCCTTCATTTCCTTGATCATGGCTGCATTGCGCAAGCATGTCGGCACCACGTAAGCTTTGTCGTAGGGCGCGTATTGGGCGAGCAAATCGGCGTTTTTCGCCACGTAGTCTTCGCCCATACCGTTGGTCGCTTTGGACTTGAAGAGCAAGAACCACGCACCCACAGGGCCGTAGCCGTCCTTGAAACGCGCCGGCACGAAGCGGTTTTCCATCATCGTCAACTCGGCGCCCACTTCGGTCGCCATGGCGTAGGTCGAACCCGCGTTCCACACCGGATACCAGACGCGCCCCATACCCTCACCCGTCGAGCGCGGGCGGAACACATTGACGGCGCCGCCACAGGCGATCATCACGGCCTTGGCCTTGAAGATGTAGATCTTGTGTTCGCGGACCGAAAAGCCGACAGCGCCGGCGATGCGGTTGGGGTTATTGGCGTCGAGCAGCAGCTTGACGATGAAGACGCGCTCGAAAATGTTCTCCGCGCCCAGCGCCTTCTTGGCGGCCTCCGCGACGATCGTCTTGTAGCTCTCGCCGCTGATCATGATCTGCCAGCGACCCGAATGTACGGGCTTGCCGCCGTCTTTCAGCGGGATGCCTTCGCTGCCCTTCTCTTTCCAGATCGGCAGGCCCCACTCTTCGAAGAGCTGCACGGTGTCATCGACATGCCGGCCGACGTCGTAGACGAGGTCGTCGCGCGTGATCCCCATGAGGTCGGCCGAGACATATCGAACGTAATCCTCGGGCGTGTTCTTGCCCATGTACGTATTGACGGCCGACAAGCCCTGCGCGACCGCGCCCGAGCGATCCATGGCGGCCTTGTCGACGAGTGTGATCTTGACGTCATCGCCTGCCCAGCGTTTGGCCTCGAACGCCGCCCCGCACGCCGCCATGCCCCCGCCCACGATCAGCACGTCGGTCTCGTACTCGACGATTTCTGGATTACCGAAGGAGGAAGACATGGGAATTTCCTAGAACACGAGGGTTATCGGGAGCACGGGTGCGCAGGTTCGACACATGCGCCCCGCTGCTCACTTGATCTGCGCCAACACTTTTCCCGCCTCGGTGAACAAGCGTTGATCGCGAATGTCACCAGCGGCAGGTTTATTGCGATAAGGATCGATGGAGCCGACGGGCGTCGTGCGATTGGGAAATGTGAAATGCTTCACTTCGCCGTCGCGGAACTTGATCGTCCATTCGATCTCATTGTCGTAGCGCTTGGGAATGGCGGCGCCGCCCATCGGCACCCAATCCTGAAACGAGCGAACCTCGACGGCGTCCTGCGGGCAGGCTTTGACGCAGCACTGGCACTCCCAGCACTGTTCGGGCTCTTGATTGAAGGCTTTCATGCGCGACACATCGAGGATCATCAGGTCGTGTGGGCAGATGTGCGCGCACGCCACGACCTCCTGCGTTCCACAGCCATCGCATTTATCGGTGTGAACAAACGTCGGCATTCGATGTCTCCTGCGCAGTCGCGCGATCGCGGCGGTGCAACGCTCGGTACAGGGGGGCACGCCCGCGTCTTACCTGTCACTTTGCCATAGTCAACTGGATCGGCTGTTGTCCAGCGGGCACGATGACGTATGGCCGCGACACAGCGTTCCCGCGTGCCCTTGCGGCGGTTCCACGGGACCAGCTCCGCCCAGGCGATGTGTTCTTTTTGTGGCGCGAAAACGCCGCCCGATCTTGACGTCCCAGGCTCGACGTCATCGGCCATCGATGCTGGGCTTGCAGAACCGAACCAGCGTCACGACGGAAACTAGCCCCAAGCCTGCGCCCACACCCGCCACCCAAAATGCCGCAGCCGGGCTCCAGTAGGTGATGACGGCGGCGAAAACCAGCGGCGCGGCAGCGTTGGCGATGCTCTGCGGCGCCATCAGAAGCCCCATCCAACTGCCGTACTCGCGCGCGCCGAACAGCGTCAGCGGCAACGTATTGCGCGCCACTGCGAAGAGGCCGTGACCAACGCCCATCAGGACGCAGAACAAGACAGCGGACGCGATGTTGACCCCGAAGAGCAGGAACGCGAAGAAGCTGATGGTCGTGAACAGCGCCGAGCAGAATGCCGTCGTCAGGATAGAATAGCGCCCCGCGAATACGAGTTCGCCTAAGCGCGCCAACGCTTGAGCCGGTCCCACGATCGCCCACACACCGATAGCCGCACCCGCAGACAGCCCCATCGCCTTGAGCACATCGATCACCTGCATGTAGAGCCCCCACGTCAGGAGCCCTTCCGTGCAGGCCCATATGGCCAACAGCACGAACGCGCGCCGTCTCTGATGGGGCGCCAGAATGCCATCGGGATGCGGGCGGTCCTTCGCCGGAGCGTCGGCATTATCCTCGACGCCCGCGCCGCGCCGCAGCACGATCCAGTGGATCGGCGCGCAGATGAAAAGATGCAAGCCAGCATAGGCAAAGTATGCCCACCGCCAGCCGACGGTCTCGAGCATGAGGAAGTTGATCGGCAGAAAGACCGTCGACGTCAGCCCGGAAATCAGCGTGAGGCCGGTGATCCATCGCCGTGCGTTAGGCCCGACCACCTGGACGAGACCCGGCATGGCGGCATTGTTGAGCATCAAGGGAGCGGCGACGCCGATCAAGAACCAGCCCAGCATATAGGACACGAGGCCCGTCGCCAGAGATTGCACGATGAGCGCCAGGGCGGCCACGATCGACCCGATCGTCATGATCATGCGCGCGCCCACGCGGTCGATCAATTGGCCGATGCGCGGGGACAACAACGCCGACACCAGAAGCTGCACCGTCACGCCGCCGAACACGACAACCCGACTGAGGCCCAGATCGTCGCCGATCGTGCTGCCAAAGACGGTCAGCGTCGAAAACGACGTGCCCCAGCCGATGACCTGCATCGCACCCAGGCCGACCACGGCTTTCATGGACGCCGACCATCGTGTGATCGCGAGCCAGCCCGGGACGAGTTTCGGTGGCGGGTGCATCGGCACGAGGACTTCGCGGGTGATCGGATTGGGGGTGAGTCTGGTCGCCGACCATATACGAACGCCGACCCCACGTCTCTGGCGCGAGCGAGCCGTTCCGGGCCGATGACCTAGGGCGACTACATGCTCATTCCGTCGTGAGTAGTGCGCGCCAGATCAACATCGCGCCGCCAACGACTATCGCGCCTTCAATGAGTGTATCGTGCAAGCGCGCCGAGAAGCGATCGGCCAACCACCGGGCGAGCATCGCGCCGGGCATGGCCATCATGCCGATCAGAAGCGCCACCACCCACAGCTTCGAGGGCAATACGCCGGCCCAGGAAAACATCCCGACTTTGGCTAACCCCAAGACGATCGTTGCCATGGCGTCCGTGGCGATGACGCGTTTGCCGGACAGTCCCATGGCCATGAATATGGCCAGCAGCAGAACGCCGACGCCGGTCGAACCGCCCGTGATGAAACCATAGACGATCCCTGCGATCGCGCCGCCACCCATTCCCAGCGTCCATTGCAGACCCGCCACCCACCGCCGCAGCGGAATGACGGCAAGCAGCACCACGCCGATGACGAGGGCCGCCCCCTGGCTCGACAGGAGCGTGTAGAAATGCGCGCCCAGAATCGTCGTCGGTAGCCCAAAGGCGCCAATCATCAGCGCGCGATGCCAGTCGATGCTGTCGCGAAATACGAAGGCCCGCGTCGCATTGGTGAGCACCGCCGAAACCGAAATGACCGGCACGATCGCTGCCGGCCCCAAGATCGGGACCAGCACGAGCGGCATCAGCAGCCCCGTGCCATACCCAGCCAGCCCGCCGATGATCTGCGTCCCCAACGCCGTGATTGTGATCAGCAGCACGTGCCACACGGCCAAATCGTCCAGAACGGACC
>JANOKV010000614.1:0-15554 GCA_031419415.1 Hyphomicrobiales bacterium
GCAGCATCGGAATCAGCGGCAGATCGGCCGGCGGCATCGCGTATTCTTTCAAGCGGCTGGCGCGCACCCATTTGATGCGCTGGCCTTCGCGCGGGATGATTTCACCGTCCCAGTTGCGGCACAGGTAGAGCGGCATCAGCAGGTGGAATTCCGGGTAGCTGTGGCTCGCGAACGTGAAGGGCGCAAGGCACGTCTCGCACACATCGATCGACAGCTCCTCGGCGAGTTCACGCCGCAGCGCCGCCTCGGGCGTCTCGCCGTCGCCGACCTTGCCGCCGGGAAACTCCCACAGCCCCGCCATCGACTTGCCCGCCGGCCGCTCGGCAATCAGGACGCGGTTGTCCACGTCGACGAGGGCTGCGGCGGCAACGAGGAGGATGTGGGGCATGGCCTGGTCTCGATCATCGCGCACCGGTCAGCGCGCGAGCCCCTGATAATACGCCTGCAGGATCGCCACAACCTCCGGCCGGGAGAACTCGGGCGGAATGTCTTCGCCGGCCGCCAGCATGCGGCGTTGTTCGGTGCCCGAGACCGACAGGTGGTGCTCGGGACCGTGCGGACACGTCTTGCCCGTCGCCATGCCGGCGCAGCGCCAGCAATAAAACGTCACGTCGATTTTCAGCGGTTGGCACAGCAGCGCCCCATCCCACAGCTCGTCAAAGACGTTCTGGGCATCGAGCGGGCCATAGAAATGACCGACCCCGGCATGATCGCGCCCCACGATCAGATGCGAGCAGCCGAAATTCTGCCGGATCACCGCATGCAGCAGCGCCTCACGTGGCCCCGCGTAACGCATCTCGATCGGATAGCCGGCCTGCAGGACGATGCCGGGTTTGAAGTAACCGTCGATCAGGGCCTGGATGGCGCGCGCGCGCACGTCCGCTGGCATATCGCCGTCTTTCAATTTGCCGAGCACCTGGTGAATGAACACCCCATCACAGACTTCGGCGGCGATCTTGACCAGATACTCGTGGCTGCGGTGCATGGGGTTGCGCGTCTGGAAGGCGGCAATTTTCGTCCAGCCCCGCTCCTCGAAGGCGGCGCGTACCTCCTCGGGACGCCTATGCAGGTTCGGGTATTTCGCCGGGTATTCGCCTTCCGACAGCACGATCACCGGACCGGCCAGATTGACGTCACCCTGCGCCAACACCTTGGCCACGCCGGGATGTTCCGGGTCGGTCGTGCCGAACACGGACTGGCACTCCCGAACCTTGTCGATGCGATATTTCTCGGCAATGCGCATAACGCCGACGACGTCGCTCGACCCGTCGTCGATCAGCACGATCTCGTCGCCGATCGCTAGCCCCCTGGCGATATCCTCGGGCTGGCTCAACGTGATCGGGATCGGCCAGAACACGCCGCTGACGAGCCGCATGTCGCGACACACGCCGGCCCAGTCATCGTGCCCCATGAACCCATCGAGCGGCGTGTAGGCGCCCATCCCCAGCATCAGCAGATCCGAGACCTCGCGCGAGTCGAGTCTGATGGCGCGCAACCGCAGCGCGCCCTCGAGCGCCTGGCGCCACTGCGTCTGCTCGAGCCGCAACGGCCGCAACACCCCACCGCCGTGCGGCACGACCAACTTCGACATGAGCGGCCTCTTTCAGATGACCCAGGCGTCATCGGGTTTTAGCTACCAAAGTTTTAGCTACCAAAGCTTGTCTTATAAGTGAGAACGCGCTTTCATCGGAAGCTGGATATGTGCCGACGCCATGCTGAGGTACGCCGCTGCGGGGAACCGAGTGCTCGGCGATAAAAGAGGGTAGGCCCGTCATGACCGCCACGATCCCCCTTCCCCCTGATGGTCTGGACGTCAGCGACCCCGGCCTCTACCAGGCCGATACGTGGCGACCGCTGTTTGCACAGTTGCGCAAGCACGATCCGGTGCACTGGTGCAGTCGCAGCGCTTATGGTCCCTACTGGGCGGTGACCCGTTACGCCGACATCATGACCGTGGAACTCGACCACGAAACATATTCCTCGGCGTCCGAGCGTGGCGGCATTCAAGTGCAGGACCAGCCGGCGGGCCTGGAGCGGTCGAGTTTCATTCGCATGGACCCGCCCCGCCACACGGCGCAGCGAAAGTCCGTCGCGCCGGTCGCCACACCGAGCAACCTGGGCCACTACGAGACGATCATTCGTGACCGCACGACGGCGGTGCTCGACGCCCTGCCGCGTGGCGAGACGTTCGACTGGGTGGATCGGGTCTCGATCGAACTCACCACGATGATGCTGGCGACGCTCTTCGATTTTCCCTTCGAGGAACGTCGCAAGCTCACCTATTGGTCGGACGTGGCCATCGCCGATGTCACATCGCCCGACGCCCCCGTGCAGTCCGAGGACGAGCGTTTCGCCGAACTGAAGCGGATGGGCGCCTATTTCGCAAATTTATGGCGCGAGCGGCAGGACAAGCCACCGGCTCTCGATCTCATTTCGATGATGGTCCACCACCCAGCCACGCGCGACATGCCCGAGCGCGAGTTCATCGGCAATCTGGCGTTGCTGATCGTCGGCGGCAACGACACGACGCGCAACTCCATGACCGGCGGACTTTTGGCCCTGAGCCAGAACCCGCAGGAGTGGGCCAAGCTCAAAGCCAATCCGGGCCTGGCCCCCAGTCTCGTCGCGGAAACCATCCGCTACCAGACGCCCGTCATCCACATGCGGCGCACCGCCACCCGCGACACCGAGCTTGCCGGCCGCGGGATCCGCGAAGGTGACAAGGTGGTCATGTGGTATGTCTCGGGCAATCGTGACGAGACCGCGATCCCGGACGCGGACCGTTTCCTCGTCGACCGTGCCAAACCACGCCAACATCTGTCCTATGGCGCCGGCATCCACCGGTGCGTGGGCGATCGGCTGGCCGACTTGCAACTGCGAATTCTATGGGAAGAAATCTTGGCGCGAGACCTCCGCATCGAGGTCGTCGGGGAACCCAAGCGGCTCTATTCGAACTTCATCCGGGGGTTCCGGTCGCTCCCGGTTCGGGTCGCGGCGGCGTGAGGCCGGAGCCCCGCTCGACTATTCGGCCCGCGCCTTCGCTTTCGCCGCGCGCAGCAACCGGGCGGCCGGGCTGGTGCGGTGGTTGGCGTGACAGATCGCGATGGCCAGGGCATCGGCCTCGTCGGCGCTGGCGAACTTCGCCTTCGGCAGCAGGAAGCCCACCATCATTTGAATCTGGCGCTTCTCGGCATGCCCCGCGCCGACCACCGTTTTCTTGATGAGATTGGCGGGATACTCGGCCACCTCGAGGCCCTTCATGGCGGGCGCGAGCAAGGCGATGCCACGAGCCTGCCCGAGCTTCAGCGTCGATCGGGGGTTGGCGTTGACGAACGTCTCTTCGACCGCCGCTTCTGCCGGCTTCCACGCGAGGATGACGCCGACGATGCCCTCGTAGAGTTCACGTAACCGCCACGCGAGCTCGGCTTCACTATCCGAACCGATATGGCCACTCGCCACGTAACTCAGCCGCACACCATCGGACTCGATGATGCCCCATCCCGTCCGTCGAAGGCCCGGATCAATGCCGAGGATGCGCGTAGCCGTTGCGTTCATGTGAGCCGAGGTAGCATGAGTCGGACCGCCGGTGGACGGGCGACCCGTTGTCCGCGACCTGTAGGGCGCAATAGCGAAGCGTATTGCGCCGCCGCCATCTCGATTCCGCCGATAGAGCCGGCGCAATACGCCGAAGGGCTATTGCGCCCTACCGGCTCGCGCTTTCTTTGGACCCTACCCACGTAAACAATCGCCGCCTCAGCAGGTCGCGCCGCCGTCGACGGTGAGGTAGGAGCCGGTGATGAACGAGGCTTCGTCCGACAGCAGGAACAATGCCGCGTTGGCGACTTCATGGGGTTGTCCGGGGCGGCCCATCGGCGTCTGATAGGCGCGCTTCAGCACCAGCTCTTCCTTGTCCATACCCTGCGTCGCCTGCTGATCGGGACGCGCCACGAACACGCGCAGCATCGGTGTGTCGATCGGACCCGGACAGATAGCGTTGACGCGGATTTTCTCTTTCGCGTAGCGCTTGGCCAGACCACGCACGAGGCCGACGACGCCGTGCTTCACCGCAGAATAGACCGGGCTGAATTGCGAGCCCGAAATGCCCGAGGTGGACGCTGTATAGAGCAGCGCCCCGCCGCCGCGTGCGCGCATTTCCGGCAGCACGGCTTCGGTAGTGACGAGCACGGTCCGCAGGTTCAGAGTGACCGCCTGATCCCACTCCCGCATGTCGAGACCTTCAAACGAGGCGGGGCCGGGATGGCCGACGTGGTTCCAAACGAAATCGACGCCACCGAAAGCTTTCGCCGTTTCGCTGACGATGCGCTTGGCTTCGCTATCCTGCATCAAATCGGCGACGATGCCGAACGCTTGGCCGCCCGCCTTTTTGATTTCGGCGACGACCTTCTCGACCCCGGCCGCATCGATGTCGACCACGCCGATAGCAGCGCCTTCCTGAGCAAATCGCAGCGCGCCCGCGCGTCCCATGCCCGACGCCGCTGCGCTGACGATGCCGACTTTATTTTTCATACGCATGCGTCGTGTCTCCTTTGAGCGTCGAGAAATAGTGCCAGCCTGAAGCTAGGGCACCCGCACCGTTGGCCACCTCAACCGCACGCCACCGAGTAGACGTCCTTCACGGGACCCGGCAGCGGAATCGCGTTCCACGTCTCGCCACCATCCGGAGTGGCGAATATTTCGCCCTCGTAGCGCGCGCCGATGATCACCTGCTTGGGATCGGAAGCCGACAAGCCCACGGACATGATCGTGCCGTGCACTTGCACCTTGTCGAAACGCTTCCACGTCCGACCAGCGTCCTGACTGCGATAGACGCCGCCGTCTTTGCTGGCGGCTGCGACCGAGAGCGCGCAGTAGATCGTCTTGGGGTCGGTCGGCGAAACCTTCACGTCGCGACCATAGGTCACCGGCGAGAACCGCTTCATCTCCATGTCTTCCCAGGTCGTGCCTTTGTCGGTGGAACGGAAGAGGCCCATGCGGCAGGCGAGCACGACGGCAACGGGATCGGCCGCGCTCATCGTGATGGCGTGGCCGTCGAGCATGCCTTCGGCAAACGAGTCAGACACAATTTTGCTCTGTAGATGCGGCTTTTGCGACAGCTCGACGAGGTGCGGGCTGCAATCGTCCCAGCTCTCCCCGAAGTTCAGCGTGCGTGCAGCGCCCGCGATCTCGAGCGCGGCATAGACCTCGTCGGGCCGTGCAGGGTTCTGCACCATGCGCATGACGCGCGGCTGGAACGGCCCCTTGCAGCGCTCGGGAATGTTGGGGTTGGGCATCTTGCGCCAGGTCGCGCCCGTGTCGTCGCTGCGATAGATGTCGATGGGCGAAGCGCCGGCCAAGATCCGCTTGGGATCGCGACTGTCGACGACGAAGCTCCAGACTTGCTTCTTCTGATCGGGAAAGCCAGCGCGCTTGAAAGTCGCGCCATGATCGGTCGATAGCCAAATGCCGTCGTTGGTCCCAGCGAGAACGACACTGGGATCGGTGGGATGCACGTTGACGGTGAACGTTTCGAGGTCGGGGAGCACGTGGCTCCACTCGCCACCCGTGGCGGGACGCCGGAACACGCCGACTTTACCGACTGCCTCGGGTCGGCCGACGTAGCCCGCCACGCCTGCGAAAATATAAGACTGAGCCATCGTTCAGGCCTCCTCCAGTTGCATGTATCGCGAAGGGCAGACCCGCCTCGAATCTGCCCTGAATGGTGGATTCACGCCAGCCTGAAGGCTTGTCGCGCGAGCAGACGCCACTTGCCGTCCTGCTTCATCCAAATCTGCATGGCGCCGACTTTGAACGGGTTCACTTTGCCATCCGTCTCGGCCTCGCCCGTAAAGATGTGCCGGATGATAGCGGTGCTGCCGACCAGCGTCGTCTTGGGATCTTCGAGCGTGATCGACTTGTAGATGGTCTTCTTGCCGCCGACGATGGCGAGAAACTCGTCCTTGGTGTCGAGTTTGCCGCTCGAATGCACGTAGGTCAGCTGGTCGGCCAGGATATCTTTCAGCGCAGCCGCATCGGCTGCGAGCATGGCGGCGCGCAAGGCATCGACGGCTTTGTTGACGTCGGCAGCATCGTCGGCGAGCGCCGAAGTCGACAGCACGCTCGTCATCGCACTCGCGGACGCGAGGCCAGCGGCGAGGGCGCCCATATGGCGGCGGTTGATCAGCATCGTTTCCTCCTGGGTTTGGAATGAGCGATGGCCGTTTCCCGGCTCTGGCGCGATCCGCCTCGATCGCGAGCCCTGACGATAGACGTGCGGCGAACCGAACGACAAGGCGAAAAGGAATGTGCGCCCGTCAGCCCAGTTCGGCGAGGCGTCGGCGACGGATCGGCGCCCCCGGTCGCGTCGGCGTCGTCGGCATGGAGGCGGGCTCGCCACCCTGCACCTCGTGCGCGGGAGGCACGGGAACAGCGAACCCCGAGATGCCACCAGCAATCGGCTCAGGCGTCTGAACGGGGTCGCCTATGGTCAGTCGGGCGAGGTAGGTCGTCGATGGGGCGGCAGGTCGCATCATCGCTCGATGAACGATCATGAAGCCGAAAGGCGTGGGCGGCCATACCAAAGCGACAGCCACTACGAGGAGGAGACAGGCTGCACTAAAGCCCAATCCCACCACCACACCGCAACGAAACGCGCGTCGTGTACACTGCATGTGAACTCATTCGTACGCATTCTACTCCGTTCGGGAACAATCGACATGGATTGGTTAACGAGGCGTTAACGTGCAATCGCCATGTTATCAGTCGACAACCCGGCCCTTGCCCTGCGCGCGCTCGAGGCGAGGCAATCAGTCGGGGATCCAGTTTGACGATCGAGAAAGGATGTCGTGTGGCCGCTTCCCACCAGTCTGACGCGACCCACGCTGACGACGGCAAAGACGCTAAAGCCCTGAGCCGCAGCCGTTCGCTGCGCCCGCTCGCCGGCTTTCGCCACCACCTGCTCCGCCATCGCGCTGTGTTGGCGCTCGCGGCAGTGGCGCTCGTCGTCTCGGCCGTGGTGATGCTCGTGGTGCCGCTGGCCGTGCGTCGCATGATCGATTCGGGGTTTTCTGGCCAGGACCGCGCCGCTCTCGATCAGTCGTTCCTGTTCCTGATCGGCATTGGCTTGATGTTGGCGATCGCGAGCTCGGCCCGCTTTTATTGCGTGAGCTGGCTGGGTGAACGCGTCATTGCCGACGTGCGCGCCGAAGTCTTCAAGCATCTGACGACGTTGGGTCCAACCTTTTTCGACACCGCCCACTCGGGCGAATTGATGAGCCGACTGTCGGCTGACACGACCCAGGTGAAGGCCGCTGCCGGCACTGCGCTGTCGCAGTTTCTGCGCAACGCGATCATGCTGATCGGCGCGCTGATCATGATGTTCATCACAAGCCTGCAACTGTCACTGCTCGTGCTCGTCGCTATTCCGCTGATCGTGTTGCCGCTGGTCGCCTATGGGCGTTCCGTGCGAACGCTCGCACGTCGCGCGCAGGATACGTTGGCCGACGCATCGGCCTATGCCTCTGAAAATCTCGGCGCCGTGCGCACCATGCAGGCGTTCACGCACGAGCGCACGGTCGCAGGACGCTTCGAGCGCGCTGTCGAGTTGGCTTTTGGTGCCGCACGCGACCGGTTGCGCGCCCGCGCCGGCCTGACGGCGCTCGTCATCTTTCTCTCCGTCTCCAGCATCGTCGGTGTGCTGTGGTATGGCGCGGGCCTCGTCGTCAAAGGCGAGATGAGCGGCGGCACGCTCGGTCAATTCGTCCTCTACGCTTTATTTGCGGCGGGCGCCTTGGCTGAACTGTCGGAAGTCTGGGGCGAGGTTCAGCAAGCCGCTGGCGCAGCCGAACGCCTGGCCGAGCTGTTGGCCATTCGACCCGTCATCTTTTCCCCGGCGAGCCCGACGCCGTTGCCCGAACCCCCGCTGGGGCGCATCGAGTTTCGCGACGTCACGTTCGCCTATCGCGGACCAGGCGAAGCCTCTGCCCTAGTCGATCTCTCCTTCACGATTGAACCGGGCGAGACCGTCGCCATCGTCGGGCCGTCGGGCGCGGGCAAGAGCACGGTGTTGTCATTGCTGCTGCGCTTCTTCGATCCCGATCGCGGCCACGTGTCGATCGATGGCGTCCCGCTTGGCGATGCGGACCTGTCCGCAATCCGCCAGCGCATCGCGCTCGTGCCGCAAGAACCGGCCCTGTTTGCCGACACGATTGCCGAAAACATCCGCTATGGCGCGCCTGACGCCACACGCGAAGCCGTACAGAACGCGGCCAAATCTGCCCACGCAGACAGCTTCATTCGCGCGCTCCCCGATGGCTACGAGACCAAACTCGGCGAGCGGGGGGTGACGCTCTCGGGCGGCCAGCGCCAGCGCATCGCCATCGCCCGCGCCATCTTGCGCAACGCACCAATCCTCGCGCTCGATGAAGCCACGAGCGCCCTCGATGCGGAAAGCGAAGTCGCCGTGCAGAAGGCGCTCGACACGGTGATGGTCGGTCGCACGACCCTCGTCATCGCCCACCGCTTGGCGACGGTGCAACGCGCCGATCGCATCCTCGTGCTCGACGCAGGCCGTCTCGTCGAGCACGGCACCCACACCCAACTCGTCGCCCAAGGCGGCCTCTACGCGCGTCTTGCGGAATTGCAGTTCGGCTTGCGGGATGCGGCGGAGTAGGTTCGCCACCCCTAAGAACACGGTCACTACGGCGTTTGGAAAGCGCTTGCGGTTTTTCAGCGTCGCCCCCTCGGAGATCACTATGCCCACGCAATCCAGCATCGACGCGGCGATGGTCGCCCTGGATGCGTTCATGGCGGCGTTCTCGGCGCAGGACGTCGAGGCGGTGCGTGCGACGTTTCATTTTCCACACGCCCGGTTTCACGACGGCAAGGTGACGTTGTTCATCAATGCCGATGACTTCAGCATGGGTTTTTTCTTGGCGTCGGCGGATGCGCGGGAGTGGGCGCGCAGCGTGTGGGACGAGCGGCGGGTCATTCATGCCGGCCCCGACAAGGTGCACTTCGACACGCAATTCAGCCGCCTGCGTGCCGACGGCAGCGTGATCGCCACCTATCGCTCGATTTACATCGTCACCCGCATCGACGGTCGCTGGGGCATCCAGGGGCGGTCGAGTTTTGCGCCTTGATGGGTTGACTGAGGACCAAAGCGCCCACTACCGTCCAGGCGTCGGGGGACTCGTTCAACGAGGAGAGTGGGTGATGGCTGCAAATATCGAACGGATCGCTGCAAAGGGCGTCTTCGATCCGCCCACGTACACGCAAACCATGAAGGTCACAGGTGCCCAGACGATCCTGTTCATCTCGGGTCAGGTGGCCTATGGCGACAAAGGCGAAGCGGCCCACCCCGGTGATTTCGCCGCCCAGGCGCGCGCGACCTACAGCGCCCTGAAAGCGCAAGTGGAGGCCGGAGGCGGCACGCTGGCCAACATCGTAAAGCTGACGACGTTCCTGGTGGATATTCGTCATCGCGCCGACTTGGCGGCCGTACGGGAAGAGTTCTTCGGCAAGAAGGGGCCAGCATCGACCCTGGTCGGGGTGACCGCGCTCGCACAACCGGGATGGCTGATCGAGATCGAAGCGATCGCCGTCATCTGACCGGGCGCGGCGTGACGGCCGCTGTTCTGAACGACTTTAGAAAATCACAAGAAACGCTCAGGGAGACATCATGTCGAAGGTCATCGCGGCTGTGCTCGGCGCAGCTCTTCTCGTGTCGAGCATCGAGGCGCAGGCGCAGAGTTATCCGTCGCGACCCATCAAGTTCGTGGTGCCGTTCGGGCCGGGCTCGGCCACCGACGTACTCGGACGGATCGCGACGCACGAGCTGTCGCAGGCGCTGGGCCAACCGATCGTCATCGTCAACCGGGCCGGCGCCGATGGCTCGATCGGAGCGACCGAAGTGCAGCGGTCCGCGCCCGATGGCTACACCTTTCTGTTCGGCTCCAACAGCCCGCTCGTGGTCGTGCCGCATCTGCGCAAGCAACCGCCCTACGACACGTTGACCGACTTCACGCCGGTCACCTTCGTTGGGCACAACACATTCTTCATCGTCGTCCATCCCACGGTGCCGGCGAAATCCTTGGCCGAATTCATCGCCTATGCGAAAGCCAACCCCAAGAAGCTGAATTACGCTTCCGGCAATACGTTCTCCATCGTCAGCACGGCGTTGTTTGCCGCCAACAATGGCCTCGACATGGTGCACATTCCCTATAAGTCCGAGCCCGATGCGATCATCGATCTGCTGGCGGGAACGGCGCAGGTCATGAACGCTACGGTGACGACCGTGCTGCCGCACGTCAAGGACGGCAAGCTGCGGGCGCTGGTGACGACCCTGAACGAGCGCAGCCCGCTGCTGCCCGACGTGCCCTCGATCGTGGAGGCGGGACAGCCGAAGTTTCCGATCGGTCCGTGGGGCGCGATGGTGGGACCAGCCGGACTGCCAGCGGAGATCGTCGCACGCATGAACAAAGAGATGGCCGCCGTGCTCGCCAAGCCCGAGGTCAAAGAAGCGATGCTGAAGCACGGCTTCGTGGCGAAGTCCTCGACGCCGGAAGAACTGGCGACCTATCTGAAAGATCAACTCGGTGTCTGGAAAACCGCGCTGAAAGACGCAGGCATCGAACCGCAATGAGGCGGCTTGGCACCGTCGAACGAGCGTAAATGCCGGCCACCCAGCGAGCGGAGACGATCATCATGCGGGACTATCTGGCCTGGCGGCTTGCCTTCGGCGTGACCACCCCGTCGACGAATACGGTGGTGCAACCCGAATACGACGATATGCGGCCCGCCGGGGTGACCAATCATCTCGCCCGTATGGTGATTGCCGACAATCCGGTCAACTCGGATGCCGATTTCGAAAAACAGCTCGAGGAGATCAATCTGTCGCTCGAGGATGCCGTGGCTCGCGTGATGGACGCCAAGCCCAACGCCTTCATTCTGGGGATCTCGGCGCTCTCAGTCTGGGGCGGCACCATCGAGTGGGGCGAGGACCTCAAGCGGCGCGTGCGCCAGGTCGCCGGTTGGGACATTCCCGTAACGATTGCATCGGATGCGGTGGTGGCTGGATTGAAGGCGCACGGCGTAAAGAAAAAAATCGCGATCATGGAGCCTTATTATCCGTGCATCGAGCCGCGGCTGCGCGGCGTCCTGGGCGCGCACGGCTACGAGGTCGTCCGGTTCTGTCATATGCGCGGCAAAAGCCCGGCGTCTTATTCCGTGCTGACGGCTCAGGATATGATCAAGGCGATCCGATCGATCGATGGCGACGATATCGAGGCGATCGTCGCGTTTGGGGCGAACCTGCCGTTCGGCAAACTCGCCGACGAGGCCGAGCGCTGGCTCGACAAGCCCGTCCTCCAAATCAACGCGACAACCTATTGGCACGCACTACGCACCGCGGGCATCACCGATAAAGTTTATGGCTACGGATCGCTGCTGTCGCGGTTTTGAGGGGGTGCCGGCATGGTCGGCGCAACAGGCTGACGCGGTGCGTCCTACGGCTGACCGACTCGTCGGGCGCAATAGCCCCCTTCTGGCGTATCTCGCCAACCACGCATGCACCGCGATATTCGACACGTTCGCACCCAGCCCTCGGCGCAAAACGCGGACGCTTGCGCCTTACGGGCGGTGCGCCTCACCCTCGCACGGTCGTTGGTAGCCAGAGCGCGATCTCGGGGAAGAAGCATAGGAGCGCGATCACGAACAGCATCAGGAAGCAGTACGGGAATGACCCGATGACCACGTCTGAGAAACTGTGCCCCCCGGATATGGCGTGAATGGTGAATAGATTGAGCCCCACAGGTGGCGTGATCTGGCCGAGTTCGATGAGGATCGTCAGGATGATTCCGAACCAGATCAGGTCGAACCCGAAGGCCTTGATGACGGGCAGAAGCACCGGCAGCGTCATGTAGATCATCGAGATGCCGTCGACGAAGCAGCCCAGCACGAGATAGAGAACAACGAGGGCGAGGAAGAATGTCCACTTCGATAGCCCGAGCGCCAAGATCCACTCGCTGACCGCGCGACTAACGCCCGAATAGGTCAGCGCCGCCGACAGAATTTGCGCGCCGATGATGATCAGCGTCACCATGCAGGTGGTCTTGACGGTCGACATGATCGACTCGGAGAACACCTGTTTGGTCAAGCCGCCATAACCGGCCGCCAGTACGAGCGCGCCTCCCGCGCCGATGGCTGCGGCTTCAGTCGGCGTCGTGAAGCCGAAATAAATTCCGCCGAGCACGGTAATCAGCAGCCCAAGAACGGGGAAGACGTGCAGAAGGTCGCTTGCAGGTGGGCGGGCGTCGCCGGCTTTGTGGGCCGGTGCCAGCGACGGATTGATCATCAAATGAATGGCAATATAGATCATGAACACGCCGGCCATCAGCAGGCCTGGCAGCACGCCCGCCATGAAGAGACGGGCGATCGATTCTTCGACCAACGCGCCGTAGAGCACCATGATGATCGACGGCGGAATGAGGATGCCGAGTGTGCCGCCGGCCGCCAATGACCCGAATACGGGTTTGGGATCGTAGCCCCGTTTCAGCATTTCCGGGATGGCCACGGTGCCGACGGTGGCGGCGGTGGCCACGCTCGATCCGCTCACGGCCGCGAAGATGGCGCACGAAAAGATGTTGGCGTGCAGCAGGCCCCCCGGCAATCGGCCGAGCAACACCACGACGCCGCGATAGAAATAGTTGCTGGCGCCGCTGCGCAGGATGAGTTCACCCATCAGCAAGAACATGGGCACGGCGATCAGGATGTAGCTATTCGAGGTGTTCCAAACGACTGACGACAACGACTGGAGACCGAGCGTGCCCTTGCTCAAATACATGAGCAGCATGCCCACGGAACCCAATGCGAACGCCATCCATTGCCCGGCGATGAGGAGCGCGGTCAGCGCGACGCCGAGGATGAGAATGAGAATGTCGAGGCTCATGTCGGGAAAGTCCTCAGGGCACGTTGCGCATGCGGTTGACGACATAGGCGATGAGTTGGAGGAGCAGCACGAAGAGCCCCACGATGGCGACCGACTGCGGAATCCACTCCGGCGTCTCGATCACCGACACGGCGCGGACGTCTCGTCTGTAGAGGTAGAGGACGTGGAGAACCGTGTAGTAGAGCAGCACCGCGACATAGGCCGTGCCGGTCAGCACAATCAGCCAGCGGACCCCCTGTTTGATGCCGCCCTTGAGGCGATCGTAGACGAGCTCGACCCGGATGAAGCCGCCGTCGCGGAGCGTGTAGGCCAGACCCAGAAACACGGCCGCCGCATTGAGGTAGCCGCAAATTTCATCGACGACCTGCAACGAAATCTTGAACGGCCGCAGCGCAACCTCGACGCACACGAGCGCCAGGATGAGCACGATCGCGACGCCAGAAAGGGCCGCAGATTTGTCCGCTAGTCGATTGACCAATCGACCGAACGCCGTCCGTCCTTGGACCTCGGCCGCCGAAGGGCCGTCCGCCGCTTTGGGAAGAGCGTTGTCCATGGGTCCGCCGTTCGGTTGCTGTCGTGGGAGACCACCGCAGCGGATCATCAGCGCGGTGGTCGCAAGTGTGGGCTAGGCTCGATTGGGCGCCCTCAGCGATTGAGCGCGGTGCGGATCTCTTTCAGCATCGCCTCACCTCGCGGTCCCTGCTGCTTGGCCCATATTTCCCAGTATTCCTTCATCTTCTCCGTCATGGCTTCGATCTGGGCGGGCGCGGGCGTAATAATCTCGACCTTGTGCTTGGTCTTGAGATCTTCGATGGCGGTGATCTCGTCACGCAGATTGGCAGCCGATGTTCTGGGCCCCCACTCTTTCGCGACGGCGTCGAGCTGTTCGCGCAGCTTGGGATCGAGCTTTTCGTAAGCCGCCGTGTTCATGAGAAGGTAGTCGGGCCCGCCGATGTGGACGTTGCCGATCCAGGCCCAGGTCACGAACTCGTACCATTTGGCGCCCATGACGTTGAAGGCCGCCGTGAAGAAGCCCTCCGCGACGCCGCGCTCCATGGCGACGGGGACTTCGGCAGGTGCGATCGAGACGGCCGAACCGCCGAACCGCTTCATCATTTCGGACTGTTTGGCGTCCGTGGTGCGGATCTTGCGGCCAGCGAAGTCCTCGACCGTCGCGATCGGCTTGCCTTTGCCAAAGACGTTCTGGATGGGCCACGTGAACCAGTAGAGGACCTTCACACCGTTCTTTTCAAACTCGGGTTTCGTGTACTTCTCGATGATCGGATAGACTTTCTCGAGTTCCTCGGCATTGCGCACCAAGAACGGGAGACTGGCGATGGAGGCCAGTGGTATCGTGCCGGAAATGAAGCCCTGATAGGCTTGGCCGAGCTGGACGTTGCCGTCGCCCGCCGCCTTCACGATCTCGGTGGCCTTGAACGGCAGCTCGCCGGCGGGCCGCACGATGATGTCGAGCTTGCCGTCGGTGCGCTTTTTCACTTCGTCGGCGAAGGCCCGATAGTGGTTGGTGACCGGGTGGGTGGCGCCCATCATGGACGACAGATCCCATTTCGTCTGCGCCATGGCCGGTAGCGAACCCACGACCAGCGCCGTCGATACGCATGCTGCCGAAAGCACCTTGCTCATCGAACTCATCGTCGTTCCTCCCCAGATGCCGCCGAAACACATGATTTCGGCAGTCGCGTCGTTGCGGTCGTCATCTCACCCGAGATGTCGGCTACGCCCAGTCGACCCGCCACGATCTTGTCTTCAACTCTGGTTTGTCAACGCATTTCGTCGCGGCGCCTGGGCTCTCGACATCCAGGAGGGGGATTTTTATCGCCAGCCGTTCGATTGACATACGGCCTGGCGGCGGCGGATCGTTGCAGGCGGAGTTAGGATCGCCTACGAGTGGAGTCGCTCTCGGGGCAATGGTGGGAATCGCGAACAGCGCGGTCGGAGGTCGGTTTTGGGTCTGCTCGTTCACCTGGAGAATTTTTTGCAGGCGCTATCGGCGGGAATTCTGCTCGGCGGCCTCTATGGCTTGATGTGTGTCGGGCTCGGTATCATTTTCGGCGTCATGCGCGTCATCAATTTCGGTCAGGGCGACCTGATGATGCTCGGCATGTACTGCGCCTTTTATCTGTTCACGTATATGGGGCTCGGCACTCTGTTGGGTGCGGAGGCCGGCTCGATCGTCGCCGCGCTGGTGACCGGGCCGATCATGTACGTCTTCGGGTCGTTGCTGCACCGCTTTCTGGTCAGCCGGGTGACCGGTGTGCGGGTCGCCAGCATGGAAGGCGAGGGCCACTACGCGCAGCTCATTCTGACCTTGGGCGTGGCGCTGATCCTGTCCAACGGCGGCCTCATTCTCTTCGGATCGACTCCGGTTTCCATCCGCACACCCCTATCGTCGAGCGCCTGGGAGCTCGGTCCTCTGGTCGGCAACGATGTGAGCGTGTTCGTCAACAAGGCGCGCGGCATCGCCATGGTGGTGTCGCTGGCCGTCGGCGCCGGTTTGTTCTTCTTCATCACACGCTCGCGGCTCGGCAAGTCGTTGCGGGCGGCCGCCGACAACCCGGAAGCCGCCATTTACATGGGCATTGACGTCGAC
>JANOKV010000615.1:0-7444 GCA_031419415.1 Hyphomicrobiales bacterium
GCGCTCGTTCTCGAGCCAGAGCGTCTTGACTTCGGCAACCACCTCTTTGAACGGCTTGACCTTGGCTGCCACGATATCACCGACTTCGAGCCAGGCCTTGCCGGCGTCCGACAGCTCGACATCGTCGCGATCGCCGCCGCCTCGGTCCGACCCGAATGCGGCTGAGACAATGCGCTCGGCATCCGGGTGTGTGATCGCCGGCTTGCCGTCGGCGGCCTTGCCGGTGCGATCGACGCTGGGGGCATCGATCACATCGAGTTTCAGCTCTTTGCCGATGGTGGCCAGCGCTTTGCGATCGCTTTTGAGCTCGTCGACCTGGATGTTGAGCTGCTGGACGATCTCGGTTTGGCGCGTCTGCTCGAGGTCGGCGCGGATCTCGGGCGCGACCTCCTCGAACGTGCGCGTGCGCGCGGGTTGGATATCGACGACCTTGACGAGTTGAAAGCCGGCTTTGGTCTCGATCGGATCGGAGGTTTTCCCGACAGTCGCCTGGAACACGGCCGCAGCGAGCTTCGTGTCGGGTATCTCGCGGCGGGAGACCAATCCTTGGTCGAGCCGGCCTTGTGCGCCCATGGCGTCGAGGGCGACCATGAGGAACCCTCTGCCGCCTGCGATTTCCTTGGCGGCAGCTTCGGCCTCGCCCTTCGTCTTGTAGCTGATCTGCTGCCAGCGACGACGTTCCGGGATGTCGTAGCCTGAGCGATTGCGCTCCCACTGGCCACGGACATCGGCGTCCGGCACGGCCGCGAGTTCCTTCATTTTTTCACGGGTCAGCAGCACGGCCGTTATGCGCCGGCGCTCGGGTTCGCTGAAGCGCGTTTTGACCGTCTCGTAGTACGCCTCGAGCTTGGCCTCTTCAGGATCAGGAGTGGCGGGCAGCTTGGCGGGATCGAGTGCGGCGTAGGTCGCAGTGCGCGTCTCCTCGCGGTGGCGATGCAAGATATTGATCAGGCTCTCGGGCGCCACGGCGCTGTCGCGCAAGGCGTCGGCGAGCATGTCTCGAACGGTGTCCTTTCGCCGCTCGGCGAAATAGCGTTGATGGGTGAAGCCCACCTGACGCAGACGTTCGTCGAAGAGTGCGCGGTTGAATTGTTTGTCGCCGCTCTGGAAGGATGGATCGGTGCGCACCGCCTCGACGATGGAGGCTTCACTCAAGCTCAACCCGAGCTGTTCGGCATGACGGTCGATCGCGGCGCGATCGATGAGCGCCATCAGGATGTCGCGCTCGAGATCGGCGGACATATTTCGCTGGCGCAACTTGTACATGATGCGGGCGTTCTCACGCGTGAGCGTTTGGCCGACCTCTTGGCTGAGCATGGTGCGTTGCTGCTCGGCGAGCTGCTGCAACTCTTGAGCGCTGATCGCTTGGCCACCCACGCGGGCGATTGTCGACTGCGTCACCTCACGCGTGAAATTGGGAATCCCCCACAGGGCGAAACTCAGGATGAGCACGCTGAACAGGAGAAATACGAGAAAGCGGGAGACGCCGCGTCGGAAGCTGTCGAGCAACATTCGATCATCCGCATGGAGTGTTCTAGAAGGGCTCGCGGGTGCGTAGCCTGATGGGCGGTCCGCCGCAAGGGCTTCGGTCCGCCGCACTGCTCCCGTGGGTTGCATCGGGATTGCCGGCATCATAGGAAGTGCCGGGGTGGCCCGCAAGGCGGGGCTCCAGCGACACGTCGTCGGGATCAGGCGAAAAGCAGTCGAGGAAAAAGTATGGCAACCCCAGGCGGTAGTATTCGCCCCCTCGTTGCGGGCAACTGGAAGATGAACGGCACGCGCGCGATGCTGGCGCAGATCGACAAGTTGGCGGCGGGGCTCGCGAGCACATCGGCAGTGGCGTGCGACGTCATGGTTTGTCCACCGGCAACGCTGGTCGGTGCGGTCGCGCAGCGGGTGGTAGGCGCCCCCATCGGGGTGGGCGGGCAGGACTGTCACGCCAAGGCGTCGGGTGCGCATACGGGTGATATTTCGGCCGAAATGCTGGTCGATGCGGGCGCAACGGCGGTGATCGTGGGGCATTCGGAGCGACGCACCAACCATGCGGAGAGCGACGCCATCGTGCGCGCCAAGTGCGAGGCCGCGTGGCGCGCGGGCCTCACGGCGATCGTCTGTATCGGGGAGAGCGAGGCGCAGCGTCGGGCGGGCGTGACGCTCGACGTGGTGGCGGCGCAACTCGCAGGCTCGCTGCCGGAGGGCTGTGCTGCCGCGCGGATTGTGGTGGCTTACGAGCCCATCTGGGCGATCGGGACCGGATTGACGCCGACTGTGGCCGATGTGGCCGAGGTGCACGCGGCAGTGCGCCGCACGTTGACTGATCGGTTCGGTGCCGAAGGCGAAGCGACGCGCCTCCTTTATGGCGGCTCGGTGAAGCCCTCCAACGCCCGAGACTTGTTGGGCATCGCCGACGTGAACGGAGCGTTGGTGGGCGGCGCCAGCCTCGAGGCAGCCGACTTTTTGGGCATCATCGACGCCTATCGATGACGCCGTTCGGGCGTCGTGTGGCATGCAGAAGTGGGAATACGGGTCGATGACGCGTCGGATGCTCGTGACGAATTCGATGCTGCTGCGGGGTGTGCTCGTCCTGGCTGGCACAGCGGCGGGGCTGGCGGCCATTGCGGCGCGCGCAGAGCCGCTCCCGAAAGAAGCCTGCGATGTCTTGGCCTCCGAGCACGACAAACTCGTGGCGGGCGGCGTGAAGGTGTGGATGGCCCAGGGTGTGCCAGACGCCCGCAATCGCCTCGGTGCGGACAAGGTCGGCCAGATCGCGCGCTTTCTGGAGGTGGACGAGCAGCTGCTGTTCCGGTGTGGGCTCTACAAGGCGCGGTTCACGCTGCCGACCGATGTCGAAGAACCACCGGTCGAGCCCGCCGCGCCCCCCGTCAAGCCACCGCCTGCGGGTCGCGAAAAGGCAGCACCCACGCCCAAGAACAAGCCGGAGCCCGATCGGAAGAAAGCCAATCAGGCCGCGTCGGCCCAGGAGCCTGTGGAGGCTGCGCCTGCCGCCAAACCAGCAGCCAAAAAGAAAGCGAAATCCGACGACGCTTTTCGCCCGACCGCGCCCGCAGGTGTCGATTGATCGCCCGTTAAGCGATTGGCATCGGTATCGGTTGGGCCGCAGGGGGATCGTCCTGGTCGACGGGTTCGGTGAAACCGCCTTCGGCCACCAGACGGGCAAACATGCCGTTCTGCGCGACGAGGTCGCGGAAATTACCCCGTTCGATGATTCGGCCCCTGTCGAGCACCATAATGCGGTCGGCGTCGGCGACGGTCGATAGGCGGTGGGCGATGATGAATGTGGTGCGGCCCTGGCGCAGCGTGTCGAGCGCCCGCTTGATCTTGCCTTCGGTTCCTGCGTCCAGCGCGCTCGTCGCTTCGTCGAGGATGAGGATGGGCGCGTTCTTGAGAATCGCCCGGGCAATGGCGATCCGCTGGCGCTCACCACCGGAGAGCGACGCCCCACGCTCGCCGATGACGAAGTCGTAGCCCTCGGGTTTGAGTGAGATGAACTCGTGCGCCTCGGCGAGTTTGGCCGCTTCTTCGACCTCCGCCCTCGTGGCTTCGGGGCGACCAACGAGAATGTTTTCCGCGATCGTGCGGTTGAACAACCCCGCGTCCTGGAACACCACGGCGATCGATCGGCGCAGCGACGTGACGGTCACGTCCGAAATGTCGACGTCGTCGATCGTGATGCGCCCCGCGTTCGGCTCGCGCATGCGTTGCAGCAGCGCCAGCGTCGTCGTCTTGCCCGAGCCCGTCGGTCCGACGAAGGCGACGGTCTCACCCGGCGCGACGTGCAGGTCGAGGTCGAACACGCCCTGCGATCCCGGACCGTAGCGGAACGTGACGTTTTCGAAACCGATTGCGCCCTTGGGGTCGGGCAGGGTGGCCGCGTTGGGTTTTTCGGTGACGGCCCCGGTCGCCTCGAGCAGATCGTAAAACGTGCGCAAGGTCGGCGCCTGCTGATTGATGCGCACGAAAAAGCCCGAGAGCTGGTCGAGCTTGGAGATCAACAGGTGGGCGAAGCCGACGAACGCGACGATCGTGCCGACCGACATTTCGCCGCGCTGGGCGAGAATGGCGCCGACGGCGAACACGAGCACCATGGTGATGGTGGCGGCGGCCCGCGTGAACACGGTGAGTAACCCCCACCACGTCAGCACCGGATATTGGGCCGCGAGGAGCTGGCTCATGATGTTGCGCATGGCCTGCATTTCATTGCCCAGGCGCGTGTAACTCTGCACCACCGTCACGTTGCCCAGAACATCGCCGACGCGGCTGTAGACATTGGAATGATGCCGTTCGAGGTCGGACTGACCTTCGCTGGTGCGGCGGACCACGGCCATGTTGAGAAACAGGTAGACGACTGCCAGCGCGCCCAGGATCGACGCCATGCGCCAGTCCATGGCGATCGCCGTCGGCACGAGAAAGAGAATGCCGACGATGGCGGTGAGCTGTTCGCGTAGGAACGACAGCCAACTCCAGAACAGGGCATCGGTGCCCGACAGCACCGCGCGCACCACCGCGCCAGACCCCTTTTCGGCATGCCAGCTTATCGGCAGAGTGATGGCGCGCTCGAAGGCGTCGCCCATGGCCGACAGCCGGCGACGGTGCGCCATTCGGTCGGCGGCGACGGCCACAACCACGCTGGCGATGATGCCGATCAGGCCCAATCCCGCCCACAACCCGATGATGGGGAAGGCGCCGGTCCCTTGGGCCAAGGCATCGACAACCCACCCGAAAAGCTTCTGCTCGAGCACCTGCACGATGGCCACGGCCATGCCGGCCACGACGATGACAATGGCGCGCCAGCCTTCCGGCACCAGCATTTGCAGCGTGCGCAGGTAGGTCTGCCATGCCGTGAGCGTTGGCCGGATCGACGGGAGAGGCATGGAGGGCTATTTCACTCTGCGCGGCGTTCGGCACGTCCGCGTTTGTTGATCCGGTCCTGCAGTGTGAGCCAGGCGAACACGGCAGGCATGAACCACGGCGTACCATTGAAGAGCGGCACGGCCGCCGGGGGACGGAACGCCAATGCCGAACGTCCGCCCGAGTCGCCCATGATTTGCAACGCGGCTTTCTTACCAGCCCACCGCGCCCACACGACACCCGAACCGCAGTAGCCGCCCGCGTATTGCACCCCGTTCTTCGAAAAGATACGCGGAATCATGTCGCGGTTCATGGCCACATGGCCGTACCAGGAGTGTGTGATTTCCGTGTCGGAGAGCACGGGAAAAATGTCGAGCATCGCATGCCGCAGGCTTTCGGTAGGCCAGCTCGGATCGCCCATGATCGTGCCGTCTCGGCCGCCGAACAAGATGCGCCGACCGTCAGGCGACGGTCGATAATAGTAGTGGAGTTTGCGGGTCTCGCTCAGCATGTAGCCCTTCGGCATGAGCTGGCGCATCAGATTGTCCGACAGCGGCGCGGTCGCGATGATGCGGCTACGGACGGGCACCATGCGCCGGCGCAACCATGGGTCCGCCTTGTCGCCGTAGCCGTTGGTGCCCATCAGCACGTGCGCCGCCTGAATCGTGCCCCGGTCGGTCTCGACCGCCCAGCCCGAGCCCTGTGATTTGACGCTCGACACCGGCGTCTCGCCATGTACGGCCGCGCCGGCGTCCAGGGTGCGCCGCAAGAGGCCTGCGTGCAACTTCCCCGGATGCAGGCCGCCCACGTCCATTCGCACGGTGCCGCCATGATAGAAATCGGTGCCCAAGGCTGCATACTGCTCGGCGCGCGGTACGGCATAAGTCTCGACATTCAGTTTTCGGCCGATGAATTCGGCGTCCTTCGCGAGGCGCTCGTAGTCGGCGGGAGTCGAGGCTCCGGTGAACCGGCCGGTGAGGGTGAAATCACACTCGATCTTTTCATCGACGATGAAGGTGGCCAGATCTTCGCGGGCGATTTTCGATTCCTGGAGAATGTCGTCGGCCCGCTCGGTTCCGAATGTTTTGGCGAGTTCGCCGTACCCCGGCCGCAGGTTGCCGCTGGCGATACCGCCGTTGCGTGTCGAGGCGCCCTCGCCGGGCCGCATCCGATCGAACACTTGCACCGATCGTCCCGCGCGGGCGAGCGTCAGGGCCGCTGACAGGCCCGTATAACCGGCGCCGACGATGGCGACATCGCATTTTCCCGGTACGGAGACGCGGGGCAGTATCGTCGGCGGAGCAACGTCCCACCAGTAAGGCTCGTTGCGGATCATGGAAAGCTCCCGACTGAATCTCGCCCAGTGTGCAGCGACACCATAGCGGGAATGCCCATCCTTGGTCTATGCTGGCCCGGAGCCGAGACACATCGGCACGAACCATTTGCGGAGGAAACGCGCCATGCAGGACACGCCCTTCCGTCCCCGCGATTGGGACAGCCATCCCCCGCTGATCCATCCGGAATACAAATCGAGCGTCTATCGGTCGCCCATGAAGCCGTTGATTCCTCTGAAACAGACGCTCACCGAGCTGACCGGCCCCGTCTATGGTCACGACAGCGTCGATGATCTCGATGCGGACCTGACGAAGAGCGCGCGCAAGAGTGGCGAACCGATCGGTGAACGCATCATCGTCACGGGTCGGGTGCTCGATGAAAACGGGCGGCCGGTTCCCCATACGCTGATCGAGATCTGGCAGTCGAACGCCGCTGGCCGCTACATCCACGTCGTCGATCAGCACGACGCCCCGGTCGATCCCAACTTTTTCGGCGCTGGCCGATGTGTCACCGATGCCGACGGCCGCTATCGCTTCGTAACGGTCAAGCCCGGCGCTTATCCCTGGGGCAACCATCCCAATGCGTGGCGACCCGCGCACATCCACTTGTCGCTTTTCGGGCCGACGATCGCGACGCGCCTCGTGACGCAACTCTTCTTTCCAGGTGATCCGCTGCTCGTCCAGGATCCGATCCTGATGAGCGTGCCGGCGCACGCGCGCGACAGGCTCGTCGCGAGACTGGCGATGGATGAGGGCAAATCGGGCTTCGCGCTCGGCTATGCCTTCGACATCGTGCTGCGGGGACGCGCCGAAACGCCGATGGAGGCCTGAGCGATGCTGCTGAAACAAACGCCGTCGCAGACCACGGGGCCGTTCTTCCATTATGTGTTGACGCCTGAACAGAACGGTTATGCGTTCCGCGGCATTGCCCAGGCGAGCATGGCGGAGTCGACCGTGGTCGGTGAACGCATTCGGGTGTCGGGCCAAGTGGTCGATGGGGAGGGCAAGCCGCTCGGCGACGCCCTGCTCGAGGTTTGGCAGGCCGATGCTGCGGGGCGCTACGCCCATGCCGCCGACGGCCGCAGCTCCAACGCCGCGTTCAGTGGTTTTGGCCGCACGGCGAGCGGCAGTGACGGGCGCTACGTTTTCGAGACCATCAAGCCGGGCGCCATCGGCGATGGCCAGGCGCCACACATCACGCTCACGATCTTCGCGCGCGGGGGACAGAACCATCTCTACAC
>JANOKV010000616.1:0-2160 GCA_031419415.1 Hyphomicrobiales bacterium
GAAGCTGCTGTCTTTCTCCACCCACCTTCGGCGTCGGATGGCGCCGAATTCGGTCGGCGACCGTCATCAGCGCCCTGGTGGCAGGCCGAGGAACCCCCGGGTCTCGCAAGCGAAACCCTAGCCCCGGAAACAGCCCCCGCATCGCGCGTCGGGAACGTCTCGAGACGCGCCCCCTCGGTGATGCGAGTGAGGGGAGGATACGGGAGGTTTGGGAGGCGGGGATAACTTCGGTTGATTTTTTATCTTCAATCTTTTTTTCTACCGCACAGCCGTATGCGCCACGCCACGGCGCGTTTACCGAATCCTCACCTTCCTGATGGATCGTAAGGAGCCGCGGACTGCGCTCGATCGCAGAGACATGATGTCGTTCCGCCGCGCCGGCCCATCCGGCATGTCGAGCCCCCCACCCGACGAACCAATGCCGTGACTTGGCTCCGCGTTTCTCGCCGGCGGGTCGTCGGCGATGGCGGGCGCTTTCCTCCGTGCAGGACGACTCCCATGACGGCATCGAGCCATCGCGCAGCGAAGATCGAGCACCCTGCGGCGTCCGTCGGTGGCGATACCGACGCTGATCGCCACCTTACGATGGATGCGAAGGCGCAACAGCTCTTCCTCGCCGAGACGCTGGACGATCCCAAACCGGTTGACCGCGTGAACCTTCCGCCGCGACGTTGGGCGGAACATTGGGTCGTGGTCGCTGCGCATTTTTCGGCGCTCTGCGCAGTCCTCTGGCGTCGCCGCAGCACCCTGGGCAAAACTGCTGCCGCGCTGTTGGCGGCGCTGTTCCTCGTGTGGACGCCAGCGCAGCGCTTGATGACCTCGACCAGCGCCCAGGCGATCGTCAACGCGCGCATCGTCACCGTTCGCGCGTCGATCGATGGCGTCGTCGCGGCACGATTGCCCGCGCTCGCGATGGGCGCGTCCGTCGAGGCCGGTGCAGCACTCCTGGAGATAGAAAACCCGGTCGCCGATAGCGCCGCGCTCAATGGGCTGCGCCAAACCCGCGCGCAGCTTGCGACTGCCCTTGCGGTGCTCGAGGCCAAACGCCGCTTTCTGGCTAATAGAGTCGAAAGCATTACATCGCAGATGCAGTCGTTTCGCGCCGGCCGCATCGCTCAGCTCGAGATGCGGATCAGCGCGCTGGACGCCGATCTCGTTGCCGCCAAAGTCTCGCACGCCACCATGGCAGGCGCGCTGCAACGCATCCGTTCTTTGAGCGCAAAAGGCATCGCCAGCCAGGCGAAACTGGACGCCACCGTCAACGAGGAGAGTGCGGCGCGCCAACTCATCGAGCGCCTGTCGCGGCAGAAGGATGGTCTCGGGGTCGAACTTCGCGCGGTGCGTGCCGGCGTCTTCATTGGCGATAGTTACAATGATGTCCCCCAGTCCGCGCAACGCTTGCAAGAAGACGAGCTCCAACTCATCGGCATCGACGCCCAACGCGCCAGCGCCAGAGTCGATCTGGCCGACCTCGATCGGCAGGTTGGGGCGGAAACGCAGCGCCACGCCATGCTGGCGTCAGCCACCTTGCGCTCTGCGGTGTCGGGGCGGGTGTGGGAGGTGCTCGTCGCTCCGGGTGAACTGGTGTCGCGCGGCCAGGATGTGTTGCGGCTCGTCGATTGCGCCAGCTCCACGGTGACGGCGGCGGTCAGTGAGTCCGTTTACCAATACCTCGCCATTGGCCAGCGCGCACAGTTTCGGCCGCGCACCGGAGAGCCGGCATCGCAGGGGTGGATCACCGGGCTCAGCGGCCTTGCATCCGTGAATTCCAACAGCGCCATCCACCAGAGCGCTCTGTCGAAGGAACCCTACAAGGTCACACTCCGGTTCCCCAATCTGGATCGCGCGGCGCACTGTCTGGTCGGCCGCTCGGGCCTCGTCACATTCGACACATCGAGCCCCGCAGACGGCGGACATCCCGCTCGCGCAACATCGCATTGAGGCTGCGGCCATGGGCTATTGGGATGCCTGCGCCCCGAGCTTGCTGCTGCTGGCGCTCGCTGTCGCCGTGCTGCCGTGGATCGACCGGAACAATCCGGTCATTCGGGTGGTGGCGCTCTCGTTGTGCCTCGTGTTCGCCTGGCGCTATGTCGCGTGGCGGTTGCTCTCGACTCTGCCGCCGCCGGGCGATCCCGTGGATTTCATCGCGGGCGTCGTGTT
>JANOKV010000617.1:0-11141 GCA_031419415.1 Hyphomicrobiales bacterium
GCACAACCGATAGACCTCCATCTTGTAAAGGTCCTTGATGGGATTGAAGCCGCCGTTCATGTCGCCGTAGATGGTGGCGTAGCCGACGGACATCTCGCTCTTGTTGCCGGTGGTCACCAGCATCGAACCAAACTTATTGGAGATGGCCATCAGCGTCGTGCCGCGCACGCGGCTTTGGACGTTTTCCTCGGCCGTGTCGCGGGGCTTTCCGACGAAGAGCGGGGCGACCATCTCATAGAGGCCATCGACGGCCGGCGCGATCGGCACGGTGTCGTAACGGATACCCAGCGCCTGGGCGCAGGCCGCTGCATCGTCGAGGCTCTCAGTCGACGTGAACCGATAGGGCAGCATCACCGCATGCACCCGATCAGGACCCAAGGCATCGGCCGCAATCGCGGCGCAAATGGCGGAGTCGACGCCACCCGATAAACCAAGCACCACACCGGGAAACCCGTTCTTCTGAACATAATCGCGCAGCCCCAGCACGGTCGCGTGATAGGCCGCTGCATCACCCTCATCGAGGATGGCGCGCGCGCCCGTTTCGCAGACCCAACCGTCGGCCTGCCGCGACCATTCCGTGACGACGATCGCCTCTTCCCAGGCCGGCATCTGTACGGCGAGGCTCTTGTCGGCGTTGAGCACGAACGACCCACCGTCGAACACCAGCTCATCCTGTCCGCCAATTTGATTGAGGTAGACGAGCGGCAAACCCGATTCCGCGACACGCGCGACAGCAATGTTGAGGCGAACGTCGTCCTTATTCCACTCGAAGGGCGATCCATTGACGACGATGAGAATTTCAGCTCCGCATTCGCTCAGGCATTCGACGACATCTTCTTTCCAGATGTCCTCGCAAATTGGGAGACCAAGGCGCACACCTTTAAACGCCACTGGCCCCGGCAGCGGCCCCTCGTCAAACACTCGTTTTTCGTCGAACACGCCATAATTGGGCAACTCGACCTTGGTGCGCACAGCCGCCACCTGGCCGCCGTCGATCAGCACGACCGCGTTATAAATCTTGTCGCCGTCCGGCCAGACGGTGCCGACGATGACAGCCGGTCCAGCGACGAAATCCACAGCAAGCCGCTCGATTGTGGCGCGACACGCGGCGGCAAAGGCTGGCTTCTTGACGAGGTCTTCGGGCGGATAGCCGCAGATGAAAAGTTCCGGGAATACGATCAGGTCGGCGCCCTTGTCCGCCGCTTCGGCACGCGCGCGCACGAGCTTGGCTGCGTTGCCGCCCAGATCTCCCAGCACCGGGTTCATTTGCGCCAGCGCAATTCTCAAGGACGTTGTCTGTGTCATCTGACGTCGAGATCCGAGTTGCAGTAACAGCGCATCGGCGCCGGAGACCTAACCCCAAGGCCAGTCTTAGCGGGTTGCCAGCCCGGTGCAAGTTCTGGCCGGATGGCTGCCTTGCAGCACCGAAATCAGACCATCATCGGAACGAAGCCGCGTACAGAGACGTTGTTTGAGATCAAAACTCTCGGCGGCATGCCGGTCTATCTCGAACACCACCATCACCGATCGACATAGGGAGCGTATCGATCTCATGAAACTCTCGCGGATACTACTTGCAGCAGTGATTGTTCTTCCTGGCTTGGCCATAGCCCAGACCAAGGACCATACCGCACCCGGCCACGGCGGCCCCGGCGCTGTGGCGCCAGGACAAGCGCAGCCCGGCCAAATGCAGCCGGGAATGGGCGGGCCGCAAGGCAAGGGCAGCGGTAGCGGCAGCATGGGCATGATGAAGGGCGGTTCGGGAATGGGCATGCATCAAGAGATGATGGAGTCCATGAAGACCATGGAAAAATCCATGGCGAGCGCGCAATCCGAAGCCGCACACGCCTTCGCCGCCGCCATGATGCGCATGCACAACGAAATGTCGATCACCTATACCAACAATGTCGACATCGACTACACACGCGGCATGATCGCCCACCATCGTGGAGCCATCGAGATGGCCGAAATCGTGCTGAAATTCACCAAGGACGAGACCATCAAAAAAGCTGCAGCCAAGATCATCGTCGATCAGAAGTCCGAGATTGCAGACATGGAAACGTGGCTGCAGAAAAACGACCAGGTGAAGCCAGCGAAGTAGTCATCCCCACGGCCCGAGGCCCGAGGCCCGCTTTACCGGCGACTTTGTGCGGGCCAATAATCGCGCCGCTGCAACGCCACGATTCAGCGCTCGCGGATCGCGCCTAGCGTTGGCATTGGTCGGGCTGATGACCTCGCCCCACGACCTCACGCTCCCAATTCCGCGACGAGATTGTATCGCGCGTCGACGGTCACCTGATCGCCGACGCCGACGACACAGGTGCTCTCGCGCTCTTCGATCAGCGCAGGGCCTGTGATGCGATCTCCCGGCTTCAGCGCATACCGATCGTAGACCGGCCACTCCGACAGCGCGCCTGAGCGTCCATCGTAGGCGCGACGCGTGCCTTTTTGCGCCCGGCCCTCACCAACGGGACCCGTTAGCGAATAGCCTTCACCCAGGCTGGGCGCAGGTCCGATGGCCTCGATCTTCCAGTTGACGATTTCCATCGGCTCGTCGAGGCGAAGCGCATAGGCTTTCTCGTAAGCCTGCCCGAACAGCTCGCCGAGTTGGTCGAACATCGAGCCCGCGTCCAGTCCATCTGCCAAGCGCACTTCGATTTCATGGCCCTGGCCCTGGTAGCGCATGTCGAGCTGGCGTCGCAGACGAATATCGGACTTGGCCACGCCCGCGCGTTCGAGAAATCCACTGGCCTCGCGCTCCAGCGCGCCGAAGGTCGCACCGAAATCAGCCGCATCGATATCGGTCACATGCACGCGCCGCGAGCGGGCCAGCTCGAACGCTAATGGCGACACCAGCAGTCCCAGCGCCGACATGACGCCGGCCCCCACCGGAAACACGACGCGCGGTATGCGCAGCTTGCGCGCGATCGAGAGCGCATGCAGCGGACCCGAACCCCCGAACGCCACCATGCTCCCGCTGCGATAATCGAACGCGCGCTCGGTGGCGTGAATACGGAACGCGCGCGCCACATCCTCGCTGATTATGTCGTGAATGCCCCAGGCGGCGCGCATCACTTCGAGGCGCAGCGGTTCAGCGATACGGACGCGAATCGCCCGCTCCGCAGCGACCTTGTCGAGCCGCATGGCGCCACCCAGGAAGAAGCTATCGTCGAGATAGCCGAGCACGAGGTTGGCGTCGGTCAATGTCGGGCGCTCGCCGCCTCGGCCATAACAGGCAGGACCCGGTTCTGCGCCGGCACTGCGCGGGCCGACCCGCAACAGACCACGCGGATCCACTTCGGCGATACTGCCGCCACCCGCCCCAATCTCGATCATGTCGATGACGGGAAGCTTGACGAGCAGTCCGCTGCCTTGGCGAAATTCGTGAACGCGCGCGACCTCCATCGCGTACTTCTTGATTGGCTCGCCGCCGCGCACGAGCGCACCCTTTGCCGTCGTGCCACCCATGTCGAACGACAAGATGTTGTCGAGTTGCAAGGCGCGGCCGTGATGGGCGCTCATCAGTGCGCCAGCGGCAGGCCCCGACTCCAGCGCGCGCACCGGGAAGCGTCGGGCCGTCTCCGTCGTCAGCGTGCCACCCGAGGACGCCATGATGTAGAGCGGTCCTTTGAAGCCGAGCGCGCCCAAGCCCGTCTCGAGGCGTTCGACGTATCGGTCAAACATCGGTTGCGCGAAGGCATTGACGGTGGTCGTCGTCCAGCGCTCGAACTCACGCATGGCGGGCACCACATCGGCCGACGCCGAGACGAAAAGGCTCGGCGCCGATTGGCGCAAGATATCCGTGGCCCGCCGTTCGTGCGCGGGATTGGCGTAGGCGTGGAGAAAGCAGACCGCGACGGCTTGCACGCCCAGCTCGACGAATTGCTTCGCTGCTACTGCGACGGCGGCTTCATCGAGTGCTTCTTCGACCGTGCCATCGTGGCGCACGCGTTCGCCGACTTCGATGCGATGGCGGCGCAATACCAAAGGCGTCGGATACTTCACACGCAAGTCGAAGAGATCGTAGCGGCGCTCGAACCCCATATCGAGGATATCGGAGAACCCCCGCGTCGCCAGCATGCCCGTAACGGCCCCCCGTCGCTCGATCACCGCGTTGGTGACGAGCGTGGTGCCATGTACGATGTCCTTGACGTCGCCGACCGTGATGCCGTGGCGCGCAACCAGTATGGCCACGCCTTCGAGCACCGCCGTCGAGGGGTCCTTGGGCGTGGTGAGCTGCTTGTGGACGCCCATCTTGCCGCCAGTTGCGTCGTACAACGCAAAATCCGTAAACGTCCCGCCGATGTCGACGCCGATGCGGTAAATTCGGTCTCTCACGCTTGCCGCCACCCGTACATGTCCTTTGCTGCTGCTCGCGTGACGTAGCCATCTGCGACGTCGGCCGCTATGGCTTTTGGATCGCGCGTTTTGGGATCGCCGTAGCCAGCGCCACCGGCTTCCGTGACGGTGATGATCTGGCCGGGCGCCACCTCGATGCGGCCCTTGGCGTGCACCGGATGGCCGTCGACTGCGTGGACACGCAACGATCCCGAACCACCGGAAAATGCGCCCTTGGCTGGGAATTCCATGCGGTTACCCATACCGAGCATGACGAGCATTTCGCCTGTGTCGTTGCGCAGACGCACGTGTTGTCCGAGGCCGCCACGCCATTCGCCGGGGCCGCCTGAGTCCGGCGCAAGTTTCTTGTCGAGCACCGTCATGTGCGTCAACGTCTCCCACACCTCGACCGGAACGACAGCCATGTTCGAGGGATGCGGCAGCGTCGACCACCCATCCATCCCCGAGAGAGCGCCATAGCCCCCCGCAGCGAAATAAAGCGCGGAAAACGGTCGCTGATCGCGCCGACGACCCTGGAACGTGATCAGGTTCATCATGCCGCTATCGGCCTGCACATGATCGGGCGCGGCCTGGGCCAGCGCACCATAAATGAGCGGTGTAATGAAATGGCCCATCGCGTGCCGCCCGCCCGTCGGATAAGGCGGCAGCGCATGCAGGATGCAGCCGGGCGGCGCCGTGACGCTGACCGGCGCGACGGAACCACCGTTGTTGGGGATCGACGGCAAGGTCAGTGATTTGATGGCGTGCAGCGCCATCGCGTTCGTGTAGCAGAAAGGCACGTTGACGCCGGCCCGCACCATGCCCGATGTGCCGGCGAAATCGAACGACACGCCATCCCCGCGCTTTTCCACCGCTACGGCGAACGTCACTGGACCGTCGAAGCCTTCGACCTGGATGCTGTTGCGATAGACGCCGTCCTTCAACTCGGCGATCTTGGCGCGCATTGCCGCCTCGGAGTGGCTTCGGATCGCGCGCGACAGCGGCATCAAATCCTCGAGGCCATACTCGTCCATGAACGCCAGGACTTCACGGCCGCCGACCTCGTTGCACGACACGTTGGCCATCACGTCGCCCATCACCTGCTCGGGCACGCGCACGTTGGAGCGAATGATATCGACCAGCAGCTCGTTCAGGCGCCCCGCCTCGTAGAGCTTCGAAATCGGGATGCGAATGCCTTCCTGATAGAATTCCTGCGCCGACGAGCCGAAGCCATTGCCACCGATATCGGGCAGGTGCGTGATGCTGACGGTGTAGGCCACGATGCGCCCTTGCCGGAACACCGGTCGCATCATCGTGATGTCGAAAAGGTGGCCGGTTCCCAGCCAAGGATCATTGGTGACGATGATGTCGCCGGGTTTCAGCGTGTCGGCCGGAAACCGCTCGAGCATGTGTCGCAGCGTGACGGGCGCGCTGCCGATGAAGGCCGGTATCGAGAACGTGCCCTGCGCGATCGAGTTGCCCTCGGGATCGAGCACGACGCACGACAGATCATAACTTTCGTAGACGATCGTCGAAAAGGAACTGCGCACCAGCGTCGAGACGATCTCGTCCGTCAGTGAAACGAGGCGATCCCACATGATGCCGAGGCTGACGGCATCGTACAAGGGTTCGGCAGCGAGGGATTCTGGCATATCCGGCATGGGGCAGGCGTCCTGGTTGCAACACGGACCACGTTAGCGGCGACGAAGCCCCGTGCCAATGTCCATCAGCAAGTGGGATATTCCAGCGACCTGCACGATCGCAAGGAGGGTAGGGCAATGGTACAACCCCTCACCGTCCCTGCCCGCGAATGCGGGCACCTACGACACGTTGCTGTCTCTTTCGCCGACTAACCTTGGGAGGTCGCGCGACTTCACTTGCGAGCAGCCCCGTCCCTACTTTCTCCTCACCCCTTGCCCGTCGGCACTTCGTTGAAGGGGAGGTCTTTGTCGACGCGGATGTCGGCGGGCAGGCCCAGGACGCGTTCGGCGATGATGTTGCGCAGGATTTCGTCGGAGCCGCCGGCAATGCGCGATGAGGGCGAGTTCAGCAGCGTCTGCTGGAATAGCGCCGACATGGGCGCGTATTTGGGGTCAGAGACGACGCCGCCCTCCTCGAGCAGGTCCATGGCGAAGGCCGCCATCGATTGCAGCTTGTTGCCGATGACCAGCTTGCCGATGGAGGACTCCGGACCCGGCGTGTCACCGCGTGACAGTGCCGTCATGGTGCGGAAGTGCGAATACTTGAGGCCACGGCTCATGACGTACCAATCGGCGAGCTTGTCGCGCACGCCCTGGTTTTTCATGGCGGGGCCGTCTTCCAGCTCCACCTCGCGGGCGAGCGCGATCACCTCGTCGACATCGACGCCGGCGCGCCCGCCGATGGTGTAGCGCTCGTTCATCAGGGTGGTGAGCGACACCTTCCAACCCTCACCGACCGCGCCCAGGCGCTGGCTGTCGGGAATGCGCACATCCGTGAAGAACACTTCGTTGAAATGGGAGGCGCCCGAGATCTGTTTGATGGGGCGGATTTCGATGCCGGGCGATTTCATGTCGAGGAAGAAATACGTGAGCCCGCGATGCTTCTTCGCGCCGAAGTCACTACGCGTCACCAGCACACCCCAATCGCTGTAATGCGCGCCCGAAGTCCAGATTTTCTGGCCGTTGATGACCCAATCGTCGCCGTCGCGCACCGCACTCATGCGCAGAGCCGCCAGATCGGAGCCGCCCGCCGGCTCCGAAAAGAGTTGGCACCAAATCTCATCGCCGCGCAGCGCTCTTGCTGCAAAGCGATCACGCTGCTCTTGCGTGCCCCAGGTGCACAGCGTCGGCACACACATGCCGAGCCCGATATCGAAGAGGCCGCGGGGAATTCCGAATTGGGCTTCTTCCTGGTCGTAGATGACTTGCTGAATGGCCGTGCCGCCCTGGCCACCCCAATCCTTCGACCAGGTAATGCCCGCATACCCAGCCGTCGCTTTCTTCGCCTGCCATGCCTTTCCCTCGGCAAGGAAGTTCGCATCGGCGTGACCGGCGCGATAGACCATATTGGCCCCATCACGGCGCGGCGCGTTCTTCTCGAGGAAGGCGCGCGCCTGGCTGCGGTACTCGGCCTCTTCTGTCGTGTCGTCGAAGTCCATGGGTGTCTCCCGCCTCGGGTTGGTGCGGTGAAGTTTCGATCAGAGCGGCGCGTTGCTGGTCTCGAGCTGGGTGACGAGGCGATCTTTCCAGACCCTCGTCGAGCCAACCGTCAGCGCCAAAAGTTTCGACCGGCGATAAAATAGGTGACAGTCGAAGGCCCAGGTAAAACCCATACCGCCGTGCACCTGGATGTTTTCCTTGGCGGCAAGGTAGAAGGCCTCGTTGGCCGCAACGCGCGCGGCCGCTGCGGCAAGTGGCAATTCCGGAGCATTCCGCGCCAGCGCCCAAGCGCCGTAATAGGCATTCGAGCGCGCCAGCTCCGTCGCCACGTAAACATCGGCGAGCTTGTGCTTGATCGCCTGAAACGACCCGATTGGGCGGCCGAAGGCATAGCGCTCCAGCGCATAGTCGCGCGCCATCTCCAGCGCCCGCTGCGCGCCCCCCACTTGCTCGAACGCCAGCAGGACCGCCGCCCGGTTCTGCACGTTCTCGAGTAGTGCCTGTCCCGCGCCGGGCGCACCGAGCAGCTCGCATTTTGCGCCCTCGAAGGTGATCTGGGCGTGTTTTCGGCTAGGATCGATCGTCTCGATGTCTTGGCGTTTGACGCCGGGTTGGTCGAGATCGACCAGCGCCAAGCCCAGACCGCGATCCGTCTGCGCGGCAACGATGGCGAGGTGGGCGGCGGCCCCATCCGGGACTGGCATCTTCTCGCCGCTCAGGCGATCGCCCCGGATCGAGGCCCGCAGGCGCTTGGGGGTGGAGCGTCCCGGCCCCTCGGCCACGGCGAGCGTACCGATGACTTCGCCGGATGCGAGCTTGGGCAGCCACGCCTGTTTCTGTGCCGGGGTGCCGGCCGCCATGATCGCCTCCGCCGCCTGGTAGATCGACGACGAGAAGGGCACCGGCGCGAGCGCGCGACCCAGCTCCTCGGCCAGCACGCACAATCCCAAATGCCCCAGGCCTGCGCCACCGTATTCCTCGGGGATGGCGGCCCCCGTCCAGCCCATCGCGGCGATCTCTTTCCAGAGAGCGGCGTCATAGGGTTCGGAGCTTTCCAGAACGCGGCGCACGGCTGCTGGCGAACACCGCTCATCGAGAAATTTTCTGGCCTGATCGCGCAGCGCCTTCAGGTCATCGCTGAAATCGAAATTCAAGGCTCGCCTCCCACACCGATCATCACCAGTACAGTCGACGGCCGGAGCCGGTTTCTGTCAATCGATTTGAGTAGGGCCACGCTCGGCGTCTGGATTTTCGGTCGGAAACACCAAAACGCGCTCGGGGTCGACGATAATCGTCACTTCGGCGCCTCGCGGCACCACTTCACTCTCGCGCACGCGCATTTTCAGCGGGGCCTCGAAGCCCTCGACGGCCACTTCGACAATCGCTGCATCGCCGAGAAATTTCACGTCGAGGACGCGGCCAGCCTGGCCGCTGCCTGGCGGACCGAAGCGGATGGCGCGCTGACGCAGACAGAGGACGGCCCGCTCACCCTCGCCGAATTCCGGAACCACGAAAATGCCGACGGGCGTGCGCAACGCACCACCTTCGATCGTCCAGGAGACTTCATTGATCTCCGAGAACAGTCGCGCCACGGAAAGATCTTCAGGATCGCGATGCAGGTCCCGCGCGCGACCGACTTGAACGACGCGCCCCGCACGCATGACCGCAATGCGGTCCCCGAGCCGCATAGCCTCCTCGGGCTGGTGGGTGACGATCATCGAGGTCGCCCGCGTTTCGCGCAGCAGCTCCAAGGTCTGATCTTGCAGGCGTTCGCGCAACTGCACGTCGAGGCCGGAGAACGGCTCGTCCATCAACACGACTGCTGGACGCGGGGCCAACGCCCGGGCCAGCGCCACCCGCTGCTGCTCGCCGCCCGAAAGCACATGTGGGTACTGGTCGGCAAACTGATCGAGACCGACGCGGGCCAGCATCGCCATCGCTTCGGCATTGGCCGCCGCCCGTGGCAGCGCTTTCAGCCCGAACGCGACATTGTCGCGGATGCTGAGGTGGGGGAAGAGTGCAAAGTCCTGAAACATGAGCCCGACATGGCGCTCTTCGGGTGGCACGAACCGGTTCGGACCCGCGACTTCGCGTCCGGAAATCAAAACGCGACCCTTGGATGGTTTTTCCACACCCGAGGCGATGCGCAACAAAGTCGTCTTGCCACAACCGGACGGCCCGAGCACGCACACCACCTCGCCTGGTGCGATGTCGAGTGATACGCCGCGCAGCGCCTCCATGGCGCCATAGCGCCGCTCGACACCCTCGAAGGTAAGACTGGCGGCGAACGCCGCCCCCGCGCGCCCCCGTGGCTCCACGGCAGACGCGACGGTTTCGGTTCCGGATGGCTTGCGGGAGAAGAGTTGGGCCAATTTCAACGTCGATCCTCGTGCGGGCAGGCGCTAATCGCTGCGACTTTGATTGACGCGCGCGTCGCGGTTGCCACCGCGTAGATACTGCGTCCGCGCGCGCTCGTCCAACACCGAGGTTTTCTGGCGCGTCTGATCCCGGTAGTTTGCCACTGCCAAGCACCACGATCGACCGTCAGTCAGCAAGGATTGCGCAAATGACCCCTCTGCTCTCAGGACTACGCATTATCGAAGGGTCCGCGTTCGTGGCGGCGCCGTTGGGGGGAATGACGCTGGCGCAACTGGGGGCCGACGTCATCCGATTCGACGATATCGGGGGTGGCCTCGATTCCGATCGCTGGCCAGTGACGCAGAAAGGAGTGAGCCTCTATTGGGCCAGTCTCAATAAAGGCAAGCGCTCGATCGCCGTCGATCTGCGCTCGCCCAAGGGCCGCGAGATTCTGACCGCGCTGATTACGGCGCCGGGACCCGATGCCGGCATCTTCTCGACCAATCTGCCTGCGCGGGGCTGGCTTGCCTACGACACCTTGAAAGCCAAGCGCGCCGATCTGATCGCCTTGAACATCACCGGCGCACGCGACGGCTCCGCGCACGTCGACTACACGGTGAATGCCATTACGGGGTTTCCGATGATCACGGGCCCCGTCGGGCACGATGGGCCGGTCAATCAGGTACTGCCCGCCTGGGATATCGCCACCGGCTATGCGGCGGCGCTGGCGTTGCTCGCCGCCGAACGGCATCGGTCGCGCACGGGCCAAGGCCAACTCGTCAAGGTCGCGTTGCAGGACGTTGCGCTCGCCGCAACGACGGCGCTAGGCTACCTCGCCGAGGCCGAGATCAACGGCATCGATCGGCCACGCTACGGCAATTCCGTCTTCGGAACTTTCGCCAGTGATTTCCGCACACGTGACGGCCGGTATTTCATCGTTTGCGTGTTCACAGATCGCCAGCTCGAAGCCCTCTCCAAGGCTGGCGGGTTTGCGGACGCCTTCGCCGCGATCGAGCACACCCAGGGCGTCGACCTCAAAGATGAAGCCCATCGCTGGCGCGTGCGCGAGGAGATCGGCGCCGTAGTCCGTCCGTGGGCTGCCCGACTGACGTTGACAGAGGCAGGCCAACGCCTCACCGAAGCCGGCGCCCTGTGGGGACCCTACAAGATGCCACGCGAATTGCTCGCCGACGCCGCCCTCGTTGCGGCCAACCCGATGTTTTCCCGCGTCGAACAGCCCGGCATCGGCAGTCTCTGGTCTGCCGCCTCGCCCTTCGACTTCAGCGCCGCCGAGCGAAGCCCCGC
>JANOKV010000618.1:0-4607 GCA_031419415.1 Hyphomicrobiales bacterium
TTCGCGCGCTTCTCGACGACAAGTTGCCGACCAGCGGCCTCGTCGTTCTGGCGTTCGATGCGGCCCGTTTTGCCGACGTAAAGCCGGGAACGGGGCGTCTCAACCACTTCGTGGGACCGAAAAACCTCGGGACCTGACGCGCGGTTCAATCCGGAATGAGACCGCCATCGACGTTGTAGGATTGCCCCGTGATGTTGCGGGCTCCGGGGGAGGCCAGGAACACCGCCATCGCTGCAATATCTTCGGGTTCGTTGGCGCGCTTGAGCGGGACCGACTTGACCATATCGGCCTCGATTTCCTCGACCGTGCGCCCCTCCTTCGTGGCGACGGTCTGCACCAGATCAAAAAAGAGTTTCGTGCGCACGATGCCCGGGCAGATCGAATTGACGTTGATGTTGTGCATGCCCAGTTGCTGTGCGGCGGTTTTAGTCAGGCTTATGACGGCGCCCTTGCTGGCGGCATAGACGGCATTCGATGTGCCGGGGAAGCCTTTGCCAGCGACGGACGCAATGTTGATGATGCGACCACTTTTCTTCGGGATCATCTCGCGGGCGACGCGTTGCAGGCAGAAGAACACGCCTTTGGCGTTGACGCGATGGATGTGGTCCCAGTCCGCCTCTGTCAAATCCATGATGTAGGCTTTGCGCGTCACCCCAGCATTATTGACGAGGCAATCGATCCGGCCGAAGGCGGCCACGATCTCGCCAACCATGCGATCGATCTCTTTGACGTCGCCGAGGTCGGCTGAGACGGCGAGTGTGCGGCCACCGAGTTTTCCGGCCTCGGCGGCGACCGCTTTGGCCGCTTCACCGTTGATGTCGACGCAGGCGACGGTGGCTCCGGCCTTGGCCATGGCGAGCGCCGTCGCCCGGCCGATGCCCTGTCCTGCGCCAGTAATGATGGCAACTTGATCTTTCAGTTCCACGGCCATGCTCCTGCTCTGCACCGGTTTCTGGTCGCACGATGCCACGCCGGCATTCTGCGGACCAGAGCCGTTCTATCGGATCAGCAGACTGCTTGCGGACGGTAGTTTTTTCACGGAACTCTATTGTCGGGTCGCGGATATTTGCGCATCCTGGCCGCGAAGCGGACCGACAGCGATGTCCGCCGACTGGCAGGGAGTGAAGCATGATGTCGAAGTCGATAGTCGCAGGTGTTGCTGCGCTGGTGGTGACATTGAGCGCAGCGCAAGCTCAGGACACGCCCTCACGGTGGGGCAAAGACGATCAGGCTGGGGCCTCCAACCACATGACGCCGAAGAAGGCGCTCGAGGCGGCAAAGCTCATGAAGACGGGCAATGTCATCCCGTTGGCCCGCGTCTATGAGGCGAAGATGCCGTTGTTTGGCGCGCGCGCCTTCGCGCTGCGTGGTACCAACGGCCTGGCTGGTGGTCCAGTCGGCGACAATAAAGTCATTTGGATGGACGACTTCCTGGCAGCTGAAATCGGCCAGGTTGGGACGCAGTTCGATGGCCTCGGTCATATCGGCATCGGCGGACGAGATGTGTTCTACAACGGAAACACAAAAGAGCAGATATTCGGGCCGACAGGCCTCACGAAGCTCGGTATCGAGCACGTCAAACCGTTCTTCACCAGAGGTGTGTTGATCGACATGGTGGCCCACAAAGGCGCGCCGATGAACGCGGGCCAAGAGATTTCCGTCGCCGACATCGAAGGGGCGCTGCAGAAACAGGGCGTGGCCGCGATCGGCGAAGGTGATGTGGTGCTGATTCACACCGGGTGGGGTCGCCACTGGGGAGTCGATAACGCGGCCTTCAACGCCGGTGCGCCAGGCATCGGGTTGGATGCGGCTGCATTCTTAATCAAGGCGGGCGTTGCCGTCGTCGGTTCGGACACCTGGCCCGTCGAGGTCGTGCCGAATCCCAATGCCAAGCTGGCATTCCCTGTCCACCAGGAGTTGATCGCCAAAAACGGCATCTTCATCCACGAGAACGTCGCAACCGAGCGCCTGGCGGCGGCGAGGGTCTACGAGTTCGCCTACATCTTCGCGCCGATGCCGATCAAAGGAGCCACGGGAGCGCCGGGGAACGCCATCGCAGTGCATTGATGATCAGACGACAGCTCGTCAATCTGCCGAACTCGAAGAGAGGCCTGCGGGGCTCGGATTTCTTCCGAGCTCCGATTTGCATCGGCACAGGTGTCGACACTACGAGTTGAGCAGCGCGCCTAGCATGGTTGCCGGTTGGCAACACTTCCTCCCATGTCGCGCCAGAGGATGAAATCTTACCAAATAACTAATTGGTTTCAGTGCGACTCGCCTTAACGAGGGCCATCTTACTGCGATCGAGTGAACGCTGTAGGCAATTGGCAATCTCCAGTGGACCCTCGATGCAGCATCTACCGCCACGTAATCTCACTTCGGCGGCATGTATGCTGTTATTGGCGGGATGTACCGTCAGCCCTGAACCGATTACGCACGCTGAGATTTCCATGCAGACTGCGGGTCTGCTGGAGCGGGTAACCCTGGCGCAGGAGCCGGTATCTGGCTCCATCGACCTCTATGAGGCGATGGCCAGAGCGTTGAAATACAACCTAGATCATCGCGTGGAGATCATCGATAGCGCATTGCGCGCGCGAACTCGATCTCGCCCATTTCAGTTTGCTGCCAAACGTCGTCGCCGACAGCGGTTATGCTGCGCGAGACAATTACGCGGCATCGAGCAGCTACAACATTCTGACCAATACCCAGAACTTCGGAGCGTCCACGTCTCAAGGAAAGAAAATCTCGACCTCCGATATCGCCTTCAGCTGGAACGTCCTGGATTTCGGGCTGTCGTATGTACGAGCCCGGCAATCAGCGGACAAGTACCTGATTTCGCAAGAAAACAGGCGCAAGATTATGCAGCGCGTCATCGAAGACGTGCGCACCGCTTATTGGCGAGCTGTGAGTGGGGAGCGCCTTCTGACCTCGTTGCGTGGGCTAGAAGGTCGTGTGCGGCGCGCTCAAGCTTCATCGCGGGCCATTTCGTCGGAGCGCAACACGTCGCCCATTACGGCGGTGACCTACGAGCGAGAGCTGGTTGAAATCAAGCGCACGATCCAGGAGCTGGAGCGCGACCTCGTCGTTGCGAAATCGCAGTTGGCGGCGTTGATGAATTTGAGGCCGGGGACCAAGTTCGCCCTCGTTACCCCCAGCAGGCACGGCCGCTTGAAGATCGACATGAGCGCACAAGACGTCGTTGCGACGGCTTTGAACAATCGCGCCGAACTGCGCGACATCTGGTATAAAAAGCGCATCAATCAACATGAACTCGACGCGGCATTCCTCGAGTTGTTTCCGGGCTTTAGCGTGATTGCGGGCTCGAACTACGATAGCAACGAATTCCTCTACAACCACAATTGGGTCAATTGGGGCGCCAAGGCCGCCTGGAACTTGCTTCGCGTCGTGCAGTACCCAGCCAAACGATCGGTCATCGAGGCCCAGGAAGATCTGTTCGACGCGCGCGCGCGCGCGCTCACCATGGCCGTCATGACCCAAGTGCATGTCAGCCGCATCAAATTCTACCACTTCTCGAAAGAACTCACGACGGCAGACGAGTATCTCGACGTGCAGGTTCGCTTGCTCGATCTGATGCGAGCCGAGGCGACCGCCGCGCGGATTAGTGAGCAGACGATCATTCGCGAAGAAATGAACACGCTGATCGCCAAGGTGAAGCGCGATATCATGTACGCGAACCTTCAGAATGCGTATGCCAACGTCTACGCCTCCATGGGCCTCGATCTCAGCATTGCCGAACTACCGGTCAGTGGAGATGTGGCGACACTGGCCCGAGCTATTCGCAGCGTTTGGTACGAGCTTGGCGACTCCAATGCTGGTCGTCCAAGGGTGGTGGCCACCGCGCGTTGATGGTGTGTGTATCTCGAGTCTGGTTTGTTCATCATTTATCGTTTTAAATTAACACCTTAATTGTTCATCAACTATATTCCAGGATCTTGGCGAGCACGTTTTATCACTGCTCTCGAGGATCAAACATGGTTGCGGCTCGTCGCCTATGCGGGCTTCTCGTCATCGGAAGCTTGCTCTGGGTCTCGACAGTCGGACCCACTGTCTCGTCGTCACCGGACAAGAAGTCTCTCCCCGTCCGCGGGCTCGTGCGACCACTCAACCAAGCGGCGATTACGACCGACTTGGCGGCGAGAGTTGCTGTCGTTCGTTTCAAAGAAGGCGAAACCTTTCGCAAAGGCGACCTTCTGATCGCGTTCGACTGCGAGCGCCAGAACGCGGAACTCGCAGCGGTCCGCGCCGTGCATCGCGAAGCGCGGCTCGCGCTCGATAGCGCGACCTACCTCGACCAGAAGGGCGCTGTTGGGCGCTTCGATGTGGAAGTGGCCCGTAGCCGGGTCGACAAGGCTGCCTCAGAAGTCGCGGTCCTCGATGCGCGCATCAAGCAGTGCACCATTAGTGCGCCCTACGATGGCCGGGTGGCCGAGCTGACGGTCAATGCACATGAGATGCCGGCGACGGGTCGACCGATGATTAGCATCGTCGATGAAACCACCTACGAGATCGAACTGATCGTACCGTCGAATTGGTTGCGGCGGCTGGATGTCGGAGCGACATTCAAGTTTACCGTCGACGAGTTGGAT
>JANOKV010000619.1:0-5673 GCA_031419415.1 Hyphomicrobiales bacterium
GCTGTTTCCTGTCGCCGGCGGACGGGCTACGCTCGATGACGGGGGCAGAGGTTCCGGTCGGGGCACGAACGGTGTCGGCCGGTCGGTATCCGGTCATCATCGAGCGTGGTGCCGCCGACCGGCCACCGACCTTGTTGACCCGTAAGAGAAGTTGGCCCTTCCCAAGAGGGTCCCTGAAACCGGAAGAAATTTTTCGATATTTTTCAAGAACAAGCTTACTCGACACAACTCAGCGCGCGAGCACGGGTCACCTGAAGTGATACGGAACTTCGTAGGTCAGTTGCGCCATCGACATGCCCGGAGGTGGCGGAGGAAATCGGACCTTCTGCACAGCGGCGAGTGCCGTAGCATCGAGTTGGGCGCTACCGCTCGACATGACGACGCGCACGGCCGCGAGGCTGCCATTTTCCGTAATCGAAAAAGCAACCTTGACGGTGCCCCTTGTGCTGCCAACACCGCCTCGTGGGCGGCTTCGGCTCAGGGCTTCAACAACGTTCCTCGCGTAGCGCTGAACCTCTCCCGGTCGCGCTGCTGCTGCGCCAAGCACGGTTGAACCCTTGTCCTCAATCGCACGAGCGGCAATACCCCCAACCGGAGCCGACGGCGCAACGGGCGCGGGATCCGGCCGCTTCGGCTGCACGGGATCTCCAACCGGTGGTCGCACTAACTCCTTCCGCTCTGGCGGTACAACAATCTGAGCTGGTTCCAGATCCAATAATTTGTCCAGCGCAAGCTCTACTTTCTGCTCCCGCTCCCGCTCCTGCTTCGTGGCGACGGGTGGTGCTGGCGGCGTTTGAGCGCCATCGGTGATATCTACAGGACCAGCAGCACCCGCTGCTGCTTCTGGCCGCGCGATGAGGCTTTCGAGCGCTGTTACCGGAACCAGGGCGACCTCAACGCTGATGGCGTCCAGATCGACGCCGCGAGCGCCCAGCTGACTTTCGACCGGTCGCGAGAGCGCTGCAACAATCCCGGCGTGTACGAGCACCGCGACAACGACGGCGACAACAAACAGTGATCTGTCATGTGCGCTGCGGGTTGGCACGAGCGCGCTGGTGCCGATGGTGTCGAGCACGATTGGACTGATCGATTGACCTTCCGCCCACGCATAGCTGCGACGGCTGTCGGCGGGAATGACGGATTCCAGCATCTCGTTTCTGAACTCTTCATGTTGCAACGTTGCAATTATGCAACGATGCTAGACAAAACACGACCCGGCGGCATCGAGCGCCCTGCACTATGCCTTGCCAATGAATGTAATAACATTACAAATTTCGGCAACCAAAGCGGGGCGACGATGCATATCCATCAGGGTCAGCGCAGCCTGTCGGAGCGGTTGGGACGGACCATCAGCTCGAGCTGGGTATGCCTCGGCGTCTTGGCGCTTCTCGTTCCGAGCAACGTGGTTCGAGCGCAGACGCAGCTTCCTGGCATCGTGGTCACCACACCGAGCCCGATCGGTCGGGTGGCACCTCCTCCGCAACCCGTGCAGCAAGCAGCCCCGGCCGCACAACTTCCGATTCCTGCATCCATCCCTGGCGCGATCATCGTTGTCGATGACGCCTTCGCGCCCATTACTGTGGTGACCGACCGCGAAATCATGGCCAAGGCCGGTCCGACCATTACAGACACGCTCCAAACCAAACCTGGCATCCTCGGCTCGACCTTCGCGCCGGGAGCCAATCGGCCTATCATTCGTGGCCTCGATAACCATCGCGTTAGGGTCCAAGAGAACGGTATCGGCACCCATGATGTTTCGGCCATCTCCGAAGATCATGCCGTTCCCGTCGATCCATTTGCCGCTGAGCGCATCGAAGTTGTGCGCGGCCCTGCGACCTTGCGTTACGGTTCGCAGGCGATCGGCGGTGTCGTCGCCGTCGAGAACAATCGCATTCCGATGTTCATACCGCCCAACGGCATATCAGGCGAAATCAAGGGCGGCTGGTCGTCGGTTGACGACGGCCGCGACGGCGGCTTTCAGGTCACTGCCGGAGCCGGACACTTCGCTTTCCACGCCGATGCCTTCAAACGGCGAACTTCCGACTACGACACGCCGCTGGGCAAGCAGCTCAACACCTTCGTCAACAGCGATGGGTTCAGCCTGGGCGGATCATTCGTCTGGCGCGATGGCTTCGCGGGCGTCTCCTTTACCCGCTTCGACAGCCTTTACGGTATTCCCGGCGAGGAGGCGGCAACGGCCCGCCCCCGGATCGACCTCGTCCAGGAGAAGATGCAGTCGAAGGGCGAATGGCGCGTGCGCGATTACGGCATCGAAGCGATCCGCTACTGGTTCGGCGCCACGCGGTATGCTCACAATGAGGTGATATTCGGGGCCGCCGACGCACATGACATCATCGCCACCCGCTTTACAAACCGCCAGCACGAGGCCAGAGCCGAAGTGCAGCATCTGCCGATCATGACGGCATTCGGTGAGCTGCGCGGCGCGGCAGGCGTTCATTGGGACAGGAAGCGCGTCGCAGGCTTCGCCGTCGAAGAGGCCGCTGACGGCCTGCTCGATCCGGCCGCCCGTCAGCGTGCCTTGGCAGGATTCCTATTCGAGGAGTTGCAGATCACGAAACGGCTTCGTCTCCAAGCAGCCGGACGTATCGAATCGAACAAGGCGGACGGTACCGGTATCGAGGATACAGTGATGCCGTCAGATCCAGCGCGCCTCGAGCGTTCATTTCGCCCCGCCAGCGGCAGCATCGGTGTTCTCTACGAGTTGCCGCTCGGCGTCGTCGCCCGGCTAACTGGCCAATACACCGAGCGCGCGCCGGATGTCGCGGAACTGTTTTCAAAAGGCGCGCATGAGGCCACCGGCACTTTCGAGATCGGAAATCCTAATCTGACTATGGAAAAGGCTCGTACGATCGAGTTCGGTTTCAAACGTGCGAAGGGCGCGCTGCGGTTCGACACCAGCCTCTACCACACTACCTACGACGGGTTCATCTTCAAGAACTTCACGGGCATCCAGTGCGATGGCGACTTCGCGTCGTGCGGTGCTGGGACGGAGCTGGAACAGGTCGTTTACGGTCAGCGAGACGCGACGTTCTACGGCGCCGACATCTCAGGGCAGCTCGACGTTGCGCCACTTTGGCGCGGCGTCTGGGGTGTCGAGGGCCAATACGATTTCGTGCGCGCGCAGTTCTCGGATGGCGCGAACGTGCCACGCATTCCGCCGCATCGCATCGGCGCGGGCCTCTACTACCGTGATCCGAGTTGGTTCGCCCGCATCGCCATGCTGCACGCATTCCGTCAGGATGTGATCTCCGCCATCGATCCGAAAGATACCTCGACTAGCGGTTACACGCTGGTGAATGCCGAGTTGGCCTACACTTGGAAGCAGGAGCGCGTCGGAACATTTGTTCCGCAGTGGACGGTCGGTATCAGAGGCGAAAATCTGCTCGATGACGATGTGCGTAATCACGTCTCGGCCAAGAAGGATGAGGTCCTCCAACCCGGCCGCACGGTACGCCTGTTCGGCAGCGTGAAGTTCTGAGACGAGAATGTCGGCTTCCGGGCGCTTCAATTGAGCCATCGATGCACCCTTGTGGCCCTGACCGACGATTGCGTCGTTAGCTTCCTACGGTCGGTATCGAACCTATCGCGTCGGCGATCATCGAGTGATCCGTTGACTGGCAGCTTTCGGGTGTAGAGGATGGGTGACGGCGGAGGTCGGCAACCGTCGAAAGTGACTCAGACCGGCACAAGTCGTTAGCGGATCATCACCCGTGCGATTTCGTCCGGTAACGGTGAAAGCGGCCGTAGCCACCGCAGTCAGCCACCATTTGTTCATGAGGATCGGCGGCTCTGTTCTTCAATGACGGCTTGAATGAACGCTGCGATCATCGTCGCCATAGAGGACGCCTCGCCGCCATCGAATTCCTCACGCCGGATGCAGGACCCGGCAAGGCAGTTTGAAAAAGTGACGGCTTGACCAATCCGGCCAGAGTTAACCCATGACGAGTTGCCCCATGCCGACCCCGCTGTCGCCACGCCGTGCCGAGCTGTTTTTGTTCCGCGCGCCGATCACGGAGCCGATCGTCACCAACTTCGGCTCGATTCCTGCCCGGGTGGCGCTGCTCATCCGGATCGAGGACCGGGACGGGGCGCACGGGTGGGGCGAGGTGTGGGCGAATTTTCCGCCAACGGGGGCTGAGCACAAGCTACGCCTGCTCGAGCAGATTATCCTGCCGGGCGTGCTCGGACGCACTTGGCCAACGCCGCAGGCGGCGTGGATCGATCTCTCGGCACGGCTGCGCCGCAACGCCCTGCAGAGCGCCGAGCCCGGCAATTTCGCGGCCTGCCTCGCTGGCATCGACGTCGCGCTGTGGGATCTCGTCGCCCGTCGCGCCCAGGTCCCACTCTGGCAGGCGCTCGGGCGCACCACACCGCCAGTACCGATCCCCGCCTACGCCAGCAACCTCAATCCGAAAGGAGCGCCCGAATACGTCGCCCGCTGCCGGGATCTGGGATATCGCGCCTTCAAGTTGAAGGTCGCTTTCGATCTCGCGAGCGATCTCGACAACGTGCGCCGCATCTCGAATGGACTGAAGTCCGGCGAACGCTTCATGATCGACGCCAACCAGGGTTGGGATATCGCGGCGGCCCGCACCGCAGTCGCCGCTTTCGGTGACTTTCCGCTGGAGTGGATCGAGGAGGCGATCTGCGCCGACGATCCGCCGGAGCAGTGGGCCGAGCTGGCTATGATCTCGCGGGTGCCTTTAGCGGGCGGCGAGAACGTGTTGGGGCTCGCCGAGTTCGATCGTGTGATCGCCGCCGGCCATCTGGCCGTGATTCAGCCCGACATCTGCAAGTGGGGCGGGCTCTCGGGTTGCGGCATGGCTGCACGACGCGCCGTCGCAGCCGGCCACAGCTATTGCCCGCACTGGCTCAACTCCGGTCTCGGCCTCCACGCTGCGGCCCACCTCCTCAGCGCTGTCGGCGGCAACGGCCTGCTCGAGCATGACGCCATGGAAAACCCGCTGCAGGGCGTGCTCGCGGAGCCATTCCCGGCCCTGGTCGATGGCGCATTCTCGCTCACCAGCGCGCCGGGGCTCGGCGTCGCACCCGATCTCGCTGCGGCCAAGGGCTTTCTCGTCGAGCGCCGTGAAGTTGGGGCGTGACAGGCGGTGAGTTTGGATGCCGTCTCGACGGTATCATGCGCGGGGTTACCGGAGCGATCCCTCGTCGTCATTGCCGTGATGTTCTTGGCCGCAAGCGCATGGCGCAACGGCGAGCGGTGCCGACGGTCATTTCTGCTTGCCACAAATCAGCGGTCGGGACACGAAATTCGCTGCAGGTCTGGTCCACTTCCGAAAGTGGCCCGAAGCCGGCGCGTTTGGTCGCCGTAATCACCGACGCGGTCGGTTGCACTGCGGAAATTCTTGGGACGATCCCGCCGCCACACCTTGGTTCGGATTGCAGCGCCGTGGCCATCGTCACGTTGCGCGGATACAAGAATTTCAGCGGTAATCGCGCACCGGAAGCTCACTTAGGCAAATACCAAGCACGCTATTGCATCCCACCCCCCGCCGGAGGCGGTTTAGATCATGGCCAACGGCTTGTCCCTATCTCTGCTGATGACAAACCGTGTTGTCATTGACATAGATACGCAATGTCAGACTTCCTACTGACCCACGAGCCATTGATCCGCTTGGCCACCTTCTGCAC
>JANOKV010000620.1:0-2004 GCA_031419415.1 Hyphomicrobiales bacterium
CCGAACAGCGCCGACGTGATGCCGACGCCCAGCGCGGTGCGCGCGCCATAAACAAGCCGCGAGAACACGTCTCGACCATATTGATCGGTGCCGAACAGATGTTCCATGTTCGGAGACGTCAACATGGCGGCGAAATCGACCGCCTCTGGATCGTAGGGCGCAATCCAATGCGCGCCGAACGCGAACGTGAAATACATGATGATGATCAACAGCCCGACAAAGCCGAGCGGCTGCGCCTTGATGAACGCCACCATCACGTTGGGTCGTTTGGGGATCGTATCGATGCCGGAGATCGATACGGCAGGTACGGACTGCGCCATGTGTCGAGACCTCCTCAGGTCAGCCGGATACGCGGGTCGAGGAATGCATAGAGGATATCGATGATCAGGTTGACGATGACGAACACCGTCGCGATGAGCAGCACCAGCCCCTGGATCAACGTGAAGTCCCCCCGCATCGCGGCATCGACGAACAGTTTGCCGATGCCGTTGAGGTTGAACACTTGTTCGGTCACGACGAGGCCGCCGAGCAGGAACGCAAACTCGAGGCCGATCACGGTGACGACCGGCAGCAGCGCGTTGCGCACTGCGTGACGCCGGATGACGAGGCTCTGGTAGACCCCCTTGGCGCGCGCGGTGCGGATGTAGTCCTCGCGCATCACCTCGAGCAGCGCCGACCGCATCAGGCGCGTCACGACAGCCGCGTAGCGATAGCCCACCGACAGCGCCGGCCAGATCAGCGCCGACAAGTTGGTGATTGGATCTTCGAAGATGGACACATAGCCGATCTTCGGAAGCCAATTGAAGAACGCAAGCAGCCCCAGGATGATGAGCATGCCGAGCCAAAATCCGGGTATGGCCAGTCCCGAGACGGCCACCACCCTTATGACGTTATCGACCCAGGTATCTCGATAAATAGCCGCCAACGTTCCCAGTGGAATGGCGATCATGACCGCAATCAGCGTCGCCATGATCGAGACCTGGAACGTCACGGGGAAGCGGATCGCGATTTCGCGGCCGACGGACTCACCCGTCCACAGCGACTTGCCCAGATCGAGCTGCGCCAACCCCACCATGTAGTCGACGAATTGGGCGGCGATCGGTTTGTCGAGACCCAGCCGCTTGCGCTCGGCCTGGATCGTCTCCTCCGTCACCTGCGCGCCGTCGGCCCTGTGCTTCACGCCGACGACGTCGCCCGGCATGACCCGGATGAGGAAAAACACAGCGACCGCCACACCAATCAACGTCGGAATGACGAGCACGAGGCGGCGGATGATATAAGCGAGCATGTCACTTTCTACTTTCTACGTCGCTGGCGCGATCCAGCATCGTCCCTATAAATTGAGAGAGCGACGCGCCTGTCTCAGACTTGCGCCGCCCGCCCCAATCCTTCTCACTCGTCCAACCAGATGTCGACGAGGTCGGTCGCCGTGAAGTGATTGGCTTGCTGTTCCCAGCCTTTGATCTTCTTGTGGTGCACGATGATGCGCTGCCACCAGAGGATCGGGGCAGAGTAGGCTTGGGTCAATGCATGGCGTTCGAACTGGTTGACGATCTTCTTGCGCTCGGCGGGATCGACGGTAGCGGCCTGCTTATCGAACAATTGGTCGAGCAGCTTGTCTTTGTGGCGCGATGCGGCTTGGCTCGACTTTTCGGTCGTCAGCATCTTGTCGAGCTGGGCTGACGGATCGTCGGCAAAGTCGGAGATGAATTCAATCAGAACGTCGAAGTTGCCGTCCTTCATCGAGTCGAAGAACAGTTTCGTCTCGAGTTGGCTGTGTTCGACTTCGACGCCGATCCGGCGCCACTGGTCGATCAGGAAAATACCCGCCGGCGTATAGGGCTCGGCGACGTTGCGGTTGACCAGTTTGACCTTGAGATTGGGCACGCCAGCTTCGGCGAGCAGCCGCTTGGCTTCCGCCCGCGACTTCTCGATGTCCTTCGAAAAGCCCGGCATGGTCAGCAGTTCACTCTCCGGCAGCGCGTATTCATAGCCTGGACGGAA
>JANOKV010000621.1:0-3799 GCA_031419415.1 Hyphomicrobiales bacterium
TGGCGCATCGCTCCGAGCATCCCCTGATGGCCCCCACTGGAGATGCCGATCATGCCGATGCGATCGGCGCGCGCATTCCATTTGGCCGCGTTGGCCTTGAGCCAGCGCACCGCGTAGTTGGCATCGGCGATGGAGCCCGGATACCCGGACTGCGGCGGCACCCGGAAATCGAGCGCGACGACGAGTATGCCGGACTTGGCCAGTGCTTCATTGAGCAGTTTGTCGTTGTGGCGGTCCCCATTGCACCACGCGCCCCCATGCAGATCGATGAGGATGGGAAAGGGGCCCTTGCCCTTGGGCTTGAACAAGGTGGCGAGCAGGGGCTTGTCGCCGTGCCGCACGTATTCGACGTCTTCGACGTCGATCGCATAGGTGGCGCGGGTCGTCATTTTCTCGGCAGTGGCTGTCATCTGGATTGTCCTCCGATGGGAGCTTTCCGCACGTAGGCAGCACACCGATGGGAGCGATCAGATCGCCAACTCGGTCTGCGCATCGAAAAAGTGAATGCGCTCGGGGTTCATCGCCAATTTCACGGTCTCGCCGGGCTTGGCTTTGACGCGCGGCCCAACGCTGGCGACGAACGTGTTCGGGCCGGCCTTTACGTCCAGCAGGATCTCGGAGCCGAGTTGTTCGGCAACCTCGACCACGGCCGCAAACGTCAAATCTGTGGGATGCGATCCGTCGGCCATGTGCAGATCTTCAGGACGAATGCCCAGCGTCACCACCTTGCCCGCGTAGGAGGCCAGCCGCTTGGCGAACCGGGGCGGGACCGCGATGCGCAGTCCGGCATTCTCCGCCACGAGCGTGTCGACTGATCCGCTGATGGTCACTTCGGCGAAGTTCATCGCCGGCGACCCGATGAAGCCGGCCACATACTTGGTCGCCGGCGTATCGTAGAGGTCGAGCGGCTCGCCCATTTGTTGGATGAGACCGTCCTTCATGACGACCACCCGATCGCCCAGCGTCATCGCTTCCACCTGATCGTGCGTGACGTAGATCGAGGTCGTGGCGAGGCGTTGATGCAATTTTTTCAGCTCGACGCGCATCTGCACGCGCAGCTTGGCGTCCAGGTTGGACAGCGGTTCGTCGAACAGGAAGACTTGCGGGTTGCGAACGATGGCGCGACCCAGCGCCACGCGCTGCCGCTGGCCCCCCGACAATTGACGCGGCTTGCGATGGAGATGGTCCTGAATTCCGAGAATATCGGCCGCGTCCTTCACCCGCCTGTCGATCTCGGGCTTGGCGAATTTGCGCATCTTCAGGCCGAACGCCATATTGTCGTAGACGCTCATGTGCGGGTAGAGCGCGTAGTTCTGGAAGACCATGGCGATGTCGCGATCCATGGGCGGCAGGTCGTTGACGACCGTATTGCCGATCAGGATGTTGCCCTCGGTGATCGATTCGAGGCCCGCGACCATGCGCAGGGTCGTCGTCTTGCCGCAGCCCGAAGGGCCGACGAGGACCACGAATTCCTTGTCCTTGATCTCCAAGGAAACACCTTTGACAGCATGGAAATCGTCATAGTGTTTGTGCACATCGTGGATGGAGACGTTGGACATTGCTTCCTCAACCTTTGACCGATCCGGTCAGGCCAGACACGTAGTGTTCGACGAAGAACGAGTAGGCGATCGCCACGGGAATGCTCCCGAGCAGGGCGCCCGCCATCAGCGCGCCCCAGAAGAACACGTCTCCGCGGATCAGCTCCGACACGACGCCGACGGGCACTGTTTTCTGCTCGGGCGAAGACAAGAACACGAGCGCATAGATGAACTCGTTCCACGACAGCGTGAATGCGAAGATACCCGCCGACAAGATGCCGGGAACGGCCACGGGGATGATGATGTAGAACATCGCCTTCCAACGCGAGGCGCCGTCGATGCGGGCGCACTCCTCGAGTTCCTTCGGGATGGCTTTGAAGTAGCCCATCATCAGCCACGTGCAGAAGGGAATGAGGAACGTCGGGTAGGTCAAGATCAACGCCCAAGGCGTATCCCCCAACCTGTAATTGCGGATGATCTCCGACAGCGGGATGAAGAGCAGCGTCTGGGGCACCAGATAGGTGACGAAGATCGCCGTGCCGAGGCTACCTGCGAACGGGAAATTGAGCCGGGAAAGAGCATAGCCGGCGAGCACCCCGCAAAACAACGAGATGAACGTCGAACACAACGAGATGAACATCGTGTTCCAGAGCCACGTTGCGAACGCGGTCTCGTCGAACAGATACTTGATGTGCGCAAGCGTGGGTTTCCACGTCCAGAACGGCGCGTAGTTCGGGCGCTGCCAGGCGATATACAATTCACTGTCCGGCCGAAAGGTGGTGATCACCATCCAGTAGAAGGGGAACAGCAGAAAGATCAGAAAAATGCCCAGTGGGACTCGAAAATAGACCCACCGTCGCCAAGCTGCGCCTTCGATCATCAACGGTTCTCCACGCGACGGATGTACAGCAGCTGTACGATCACGATCGCAAACAGGATTGGGAACATGGCGAGTGAAATGGCCGCCCCCTGACTGAGCAACCCGGTGCCGACGCCGAGCTGATAGGCAAAGGTCGCGAAGAGATGCGTGGCGTTCGCCGGCCACCGCCCGTCATGACGTAGACGATCTGGAAGTCGGCGAACGTCTGGATGACCGAAAACAAGACGACGACCATCGTCACCGGCAGCAACAGCGGCCACGTGATGTACCAGAAGCGCTGCAAGGGTTTGGCGCCATCGATGGCGGCAGCCTCGGCAAGATCAGGGCTGATGGTTTGGAGGCCCGCGAGCAGCGAGATGGCGAAGAACGGCACGCCCCGCCAGATATTGACGATGATGATCGACCACATGGCGAGATGCTCGTCTCCGAGCCAGTTCCAGCCGCCACTCTTCGTGATGAAACCGACCTGATACATCATCCAGTTCAGGACGCTGAACGTCGGGTCGAACATCCACTTCCAGGCGAACGTGGACAGCACCGTCGGGATGATGAAAGGCAGCAGGATGAAAGCGCGCGTGAACGCCTTGAACTTGAAATTGCGGTTGAGCAGCAGCGCCAGCCACAGACCCAACGCTAGCTTGAAGATCGTCGTGATCAGCGTGTACCAGCACGTGTTCCAGACCACTGCGTGAAAGATCGGGTCGGTCAGCAGCCGCGTGTAGTTGTCGAGGCCCACCCATTGGCCGGGCACACCCACGCGCGCGTCCGTCACCGACAACAGAATGCCGCGCACGAACGGATAGGCGATGAAGAGGCCGAGCAGCGTCAGCGTCGGCAAAAGCAACAGGGCGGCGAGCCACTTCTCGTCCTCGAGGGGACGCCAGCGGCGGGGATCTTTCGGCGACGGCATCGGAATCGACTGGGCAGTAGTAGCGGCCATCGCGGCGACGCTCCGTCTCGGCCAAACGCGACAGGGTCTGGCGCATGCGCGTCAGGCAACCCGCAGTTGGGCATCTCAACAGGATAAAAACGGACGACGGCGGCAGACCGCCGTCGTCACGTCATGGCTCAAACGTAGATTTTCTTCAACTGCTCCTCGCAGGCCTTGACCGCGTCTTCGGCGGATTGGCCCTTGATGGCGCCTGCGAACATATTTCCGATAAGATACTTGGTCAGCACCTCTGCGGCTTTTGCGTTGGGCGCTCCAGACAAGCCAGGATTGAAGCCCAGCTTACCCGCAGCGCGGTAGGGTTCCATGATCGGATCGTTGTCCCACAACTTGCTCTTTTCCCACTCGAGCGTTGCGCCCGAATGGAAGCCCAGACCGACGTTGAACCATTTCTCGTAGTTGGCCGGCGTGTGGAAATACTTGAGCAGATCC
>JANOKV010000622.1:0-2172 GCA_031419415.1 Hyphomicrobiales bacterium
CGCGGGCAAGCTCGAGCACAAGCTGGGCGACGTGGAGGCTGGCTTCAAGCAAGCCGACGTCATCATCGAGCGCACCTTCAAAACGAAGCCCGTACACCAAGGCTACATCGAGACCCATTCCTGCCTCGTCAGCGTCGGCAAGGATGGCAACGCCACAGTCTGGAGCTCCAGCCAGGGCCAGTTCATGGTCCGCGCCATGTGCGCCTATCTGACGGGCCTCGAGCAGAGCGACATCCGCGCCATCCCCGCTGAAATCGGCGGTGGCTTCGGTGGCAAGACGATCGTCTACCTCGAGCCGGTGGCGCTGGTGCTGGCCCGTATGTCGGGTCGTCCCGTCAAGATCGTGATGTCCCGCGAAGACGTGTTCCGCGCCTCGGGCCCCACATCGGGCGCCAAGAGCACGGTCAAGATTGGCGCAACGAAGGACGGCAAAATCGTCGCCGCGCAGGGCACGTTCAGCCTGCAGGCTGGCGCCTTCCCGGGCTCGCCCATTCGCGGCGCGGCCGGCTGCTCGTTTGCCCCCTACGACATCGCCAACGTGCATTCGGTCGGCTTCGACGTCGTCTCCAACCGGTCGAAGGTCGCAGCCTACCGCGCGCCCGGCGCACCGATCGGCGCCCATGCGGTCGAATGCGTGCTCGACGAAGTGGCCACGGCGCTGAAAATCGATCCGCTCCAGTTGCGCCTCAAGAATGCCGCCAAGCAGGGCACGAAGGCCGCCTATGGTCCGACCTATCCCCTGATCGGCTACGAAGAGACGATCAAAGCCGCCATGGAGCATCCGCAGTACAAGTCGAAGCTCGGCCCCAACCAGGGTCGCGGCGTCGCCAGCGGCTTCTGGTTCAACGCGGGCGGTGAATCGAGCGCCAACATCACCGTCAACGAAGACGGCACCGTCATCGTGATGACGGGCCATCCCGACGTTGGCGGTTCGCGCGCTTCTACGGCCAACATTACGGCCGAACTGTTCGGCATCGACTACGACAAAGTGCAGGTGCTGATCGGCGATACCAGCACGATCGGCTTCAGCAACCTCACCGGCGGCAGCCGCGTCACCATCGCCTCGGCGATGGTCGTTACCAAAGCCACCGAGCAGGTCATCAAGACCCTGCGCGAGCGCGCCGCCAAGATCTGGAAGATCGATGCGGAAGCGGTCGTCTGGGAGAACGGCGAGGCGCGCCCCGCCGGTGACAACGCGGGCAAATTCCCCGCGCTGACGATGGCCGACATCGCGGCTCAAGCTTCGGCAACCGGCGGCCCGATCGGCGCTGGCTCCTCGTTCAACACCACGGGCGCCGAGGGCGGCTTTGCAACGCACGTCTGCGATCTGGAAGTCGACCCGGAAACCGGCAAGGTGACGATCTTGCGTTACACGTCCTTCCAGGACGTGGGCCGCGCCATCCACCCAAGCTACGTCGAAGGCCAGATGCAGGGCGGCGTCGCCCAAGGCATCGGCTGGGCTCTCAACGAAGAATACATCTACGACAAGAACGGGCACCTCGAGAATCCGGGCTTCCTCGACTACCGGATGCCCGTCGCCTCCGACCTGCCGATGCTCGATGCGGTCATGATCGAAGTGCCCAATCCGAAGCATCCGCAAGGCGTGCGCGGCGTCGGTGAAGTGCCGCTCGTGCCGCCGCTGGCCGCCATCGCCAACGCGATTTTCAACGCCACCGGTCAGCGCATGAGCGATTTGCCCATGTCGCCGCCGAAAGTTCTCGCCGCCCTCAAGGCGGCGAAGAAAAAGTAAACGAAACGTCGACAAATCGAAGGCCATGCGGCCACCGTCGGGGAAACCCCACGGTGGCTGTTTCGTTCGTGGCGGCCCGCTCCGAGTGCTGCTCACGCCCCGCACTCATTCGGGGCTTGCAATCGAATCGCGGACGGCCTTATCTAGGCGTGACAATTGATCGCCACTCCGGGCGACATGGACCGATGCAATGACCGCGCTTGAGTTCCCTATTCAGGGACTGGCACATTCGATCGACAATCTCGGCGCGATTGCGCCTGAGTTGCAGATGCTGTGCGCGTTGGGACTGACCCTCCTTCTTACCAGCCCCTGAGCCGTACGGGTTTCGGAGTGATCCGAAACGGCGCTCAGGGGACCGGACACCAAGAGCTGATGGGATCATCGCCAGCTCCAGACCGATGCTGGCCGGAACGAAAGATCGA
>JANOKV010000623.1:0-2628 GCA_031419415.1 Hyphomicrobiales bacterium
TCAAGCCCTAAGCTCAGCCCACCGGCCCCGCAAAACAGATCAATGCTGGTCAATCCCACAGGTGGTGCCTCCAAGAACGGATAGAGAACTTGTATCTGGCAAGCAGCCTCTCGGTCAATGGGCAGCCTTGATATGGAATGCTAGAGCTTAAGCGATTCGTGGCTGGGCGGGAGAAGCCATTTGCCAACTAGCGGACGCAAGCCACATCGACAATATCTCGGCCGCTCGGTGAGCCCCTGACGGTATCGATGATCGTCGTCCACTTCTGGATAGGCGGAGCCAATGTGCGGTGCGCCATCCGAGTAGATGCGTCGTGCCCCTTGTGGCCCATCGCGCCCCCCAACCACATCCACACGCCCAGCTTGACCCACCACCCCCCTCGGGCGCACTTTGATTGCCATGTCCAGTCTGCCCGAATCCACCGCGCCCACGACCGCTGACTTCCTCGCCGAAGCCGGGCCTCGGCTGGCTTCACTGTGCACCGCGTGCGGAGCCTGTTTCCGCGCCTGCCCGATCGCTGATCACCTCGGTCTGTCGGGCGCCGATGCGGGCGCGGTCACGCTCGATCTGCGCCGGTTGGCCAAGGGCGAGGCGGCGATCCTTCCCGAAACTCTGCAATGGGCCGGCGCCTGCGCCAAGAGCGGGCTGTGCATCCCGGCGTGTCCCGAGCACGCCAAGGGCCTGGATGCGCGGCTGCTGGTGCGGATCGCCCGGCAACACGCGCTGAATATCACCGGCCAGATCACCTCCAAGCACGACGCGGCGGCGTTCCCGCGTGTGAAGGTGTTCGCCCGATTGCAGCTCACCGACGAGGAGCAGAAACGATGGCTGTAGGTTCAGGCGACCGCGTCACCTTCTGGTTCGGCTGCAATATGCTGCGCCATGCCGAAATGATCCGGCTGTCCATCTTGCTCCTGGAGAAGGCTGGCTACGACGTCGAAGCGGCCGGCGGCCCCGGCTACTGCTGCGGCACCGCGCACGATCATGCACCCAAGCCCGCCAGCACGATGGCTGGCCGCACCGTCGCCCGCTTCAACGCGGCGGTGGAGAAAGACGGGCGGGGCACGCTCGTGACGTGGTGCCCGTCATGCCACATCCACATGACCGACATCATGGCGCCGGGCAACGAAACCAGTTTCGACATGGCGCATGTCACCGAAATGATCGCCGACGCCATCGACCGGTTGGCGCCTTTGTTCGTGAAGCCCGTCAAGCGTCGCATTCTGCTGCACCGCCATACGGGCTTCGACAACCATGTCCCCGTCAACGACCGGGTCGCGTCCTTGCTGGCGCGCATCGAGGGCCTCGAGATCGTGGAGGGCAAGGCGCACGCGGGTCATATGTGCAGCGCCTTGGCCGCCGTTCCGGGCGCGCTCAAAGCGGCGACGACCGAGGTGTTCGACTCGGCCAGAGCGCAGGGTTGCGATACCGTAGCCACGATCTTCCACTCGTGCCACCGCGAGTATGCGGCGCTGGCGGGTCGCGATGGCATCGAGGTGCGCAACTGGGTGCATCTCGTCGCCGAGGCGATGGGGATCGACGCCGCCGATGCCTATTTGGGCTGGCGGACCGGCGGCGCCCCTGATATCGCGGCCATCGAACGGGCCGACGCCAAGCTCTACGAACGCCTGATCGAGCCGGAACTGCGCAAACCCGCGCCGATCTGATCGAACGCGTTTCATGCGCCGCTCGTCCGAGCGAGCGCTCTCCTTGCGGCCCACCTCGGGCTGCCTTCAGCCGGACCGATACATGCAGCGATCGCTACCCACCGAATCCACCTCGCCCAAGTCCGCTGCGCCCGCTGCCTCGTTCGCCATCGTTCTGGCGCTGAGCTTTTCGCATTTTCTGAACGATCTGGTGCAGGCCTTGCTGCCGGCGATCTACCCGATCATCAAGGACAGCTACAATCTCGACTTCGCCCAGATCGGGCTGCTGACCCTGGCCTTCCAGCTCACCGCGTCCCTGCTGCAACCGCTCGTCGGCATCATGACGGACCGCCGACCGCAGCCGTTCTCGCTGCTTGCAGGCATGGGCCTCACGCTGGTCGGGCTCATCGTGCTCGCCTATGCGACGAGCTACGCGCTGCTGCTGCTCGGCGCGGCGATGATCGGCACGGGATCATCGATCTTCCACCCCGAGTCGACGCGCATGGCCCGCATGGCGTCGGGCGGCCGGCACGGTTTTGCGCAGTCGCTGTTCCAGGTCGGCGGTCAGGCGGGCTCGGCAGCCGGCCCGCTGCTTGCGGCTTTCATTATCGTTCCGCGCGGCCAGGAGAGCCTGTCGTGGTTTTCGGTCGCAGCCCTGCTGGCGATGGTCGTCCTCTTCAAAGTCGGCATCTGGTACAAGCGCCAAGCGCCGCAACCCGTCAAACCGAAGTTGGTCGGCTCCATGCCGACGGTGGGCGCGTTCGAGGCCGGCGTGGTTCTTTCCGTCGCCGTGCTCTTCATGCTCATGTTCTCGAAGAGCGCTTATACGGCGAGCCTGTCGAACTACTACACGTTCTACCTGATCGAGACTTTCCAGGTCTCGATTCAGACCTCGCAGATCCTGCTGTTTCTGTTCCTGGTGTCGCAAGCTGTCGGCTCGCTGATCGGCGGCCACCTGGGCGACCGCGTCGGCCGGCGCCCC
>JANOKV010000624.1:0-18285 GCA_031419415.1 Hyphomicrobiales bacterium
CGGGAGAGGAGGAAGTGTTGGGCCATTGGATTGTTCCCACATACGGTATCTATATCCCATATGTGAGGCTTGACTGTCTCATAGTCAAGACGTAAATATCATATTCGATAACTTATTCGCACGCGAGGCGGCATGACCTACCCCACGTCTGACAAAGATTGGGCCGACCGAACGGCCAGATACGTCAAGGCGCAGCTCAAACGCCACGACATCACCTATGACGAGCTGGCGGAGCGTCTGAAGCCACTCGGATACGGGGGGGAAACAAGGGCGAGCATCTCCAATAAGTTGGCGCGTGGAACATTCCCGGCGCCGTTCTTACTGGCGACAATGGCTGCGATCGAGGAAGGATCGATCAAGATCGAGGATGTCTGATGCCGTCACAACGCAGCACGTCTGCCGAGTGCGGTGTCATAGCTTCGATCGGGATCGTTCTGGTTGCGGTATGCTGGGCTCTGTTCTGGTTGGCGGTAGGTGCACCACAAACCAAACACACTGGTGCTCCCGAGCAACACCATAGAGAAGATCAACATGGCAGCGCCCAGCCTGGGACGGACGTTCGCTATCCAGCCGCCATGCCATACCAGCCACGATGTGGCCCCGCCTATGACAAAGATGAAGAAAATGTGTGCCAAGCCCGTCGATCGGCTGACGCCACAGAGAGAGCAGCCGATATTTCTTGGTGGCAAGCTGTTTTCAGCGCCATTACGGCTGTCTTGCTTCTGCCGACGCTCTGGCTCACCCGTCGTTCCGCCAACGCAGCCCGCGCTGCCGCAGAACAGCTCTCGCGGCAGATTGGTGTTCAAATCCGAACAGTCGGCCCGGTCGTGCATGTCGATGAGATTTTCGCTCCGACTTTCTCTCCACGCGACTTGTGCATCAGGGTCAGGAACATCGGTAAAGCGCCAGCCTTCCTCATCCAATACGTGATCGAATGTCGCGTCGGGGGCTCTGACCTTCCTGAATTTTTGCGTTACGGGGAAGCCAGAACGAGTAGCGAAGAATTCATCTCGGAAGGCAACTCGACGATATTGATGAGCTTCATGGCCGAACCCGGACTCAGTCCGGTGTTCGACCTCAGTCAACCAGCCGTCATGTGGGGATACATGCTTTACGAGGACCCACTGGGGCTGCGCCGCCGACATGGTTTTGCGTTCAAGACTGGCGCACCGGCGTTCATTGAAATCGACGGCGAAGACCGCCTGTTTTGGTTCCGTGCGGGCGGAAAAACCTATAACTACGATGACCAAGACGCAGACGCCGATTAGCAGGGTTGCAGCCGTGGCGTTTGCGCCATAATACCGGGCCCGGTGACGTTTCGCGAGCTGGTCAACCACTATGGGGGTGCGCAGACGGCGCTCGACGCGCTTCCCGATCTGCTGCGGCGGTCCAGCCGTGGGCGGCGTGTGCGTATCTGCCCGAGCGAGGTGGCGGAAGCGGAACTCGAGGCCGCCCGCCGCATCGGAGCGACACCGCTCTTTACGATAGAGCCCGGTTATCCGCCGGGGCTCGCCCACCTCGCCGTGCCGCCACCGATGATATACGTCAAGGGGCGGCGTGATCTGTTGGCGCGCCCGATGGTCGCCATCGTCGGATCGCGTAACAGTTCGGCGGCGGGGCTCAAACTGACCCGTTCGTTTGCGCGCGGACTGGCCGAGGCCGGCTACGTGGTGGTGTCGGGCCTAGCGCGCGGCATCGACGGCGCGGCGCACGAGGCTTCGATCGAAACGGGAACCGTGGCGGTGCTCGCTGGGGGAATCGATTTCCAGTACCCGCCCGAGCACGTCGATCTGCAGAATCGTATGGGGCGCGACGGGTGCCTCGTGACCGAGCAAGCGCCGGGCTTCCAACCGCGCGGTCAGGATTTTCCACGGCGCAACCGGATTATTTCGGGCATGTCGCTCGCCGTTCTGGTGGTGGAAGCGGCGGTGCGGTCGGGCAGCCTCATTACCGCCCGGATGGCGAACGAGCAAGGTCGGGTGGTTCTGGCCGTGCCGGGCCATCCGCTCGATCCGCGCGCGGAGGGGACCAACGGGCTGCTCAAGCAAGGCGCCACGATGATAACCACGGTCGAGGATCTGCGCGAGGCGCTCGCACCGCTGAGCGGCGCAGCGCCGCCGATGGGGTGGGGCGAGGCCCCTTCGGCGTTCGTCGATCCGACAGACGACGCGCCGACCGCTTCGGCCGCAACCGCCCAAGTGCTCGATCCCCAGGAGGCGACGAGCCGCGTGCTGGCCTCGCTGGGCCCGGCCCCGGTCGCCGTCGACGAAATCTCCCGCGCGACGGGCTTGCCGATGCGAAGCGTCCGTGTGGCCCTCCTCGAATTGGCGCTCGACGGCCGCATCGAGCAGCACGGCGGCCAGCTCGTCTCGCTGCGGTAGCGGTGCCGTCATCCCACTGCCACCCTGGCCGATGCCTTGCTCCGGCGCAGCCGAAATCATTGAAATTATAGAAAAATTTACCTTTCACGCCGCCAACCTCGGGGTCCTGCTCACACTATTGGCAATTCTAAGTGGGCGGCCCTCGTTTGACAGGGCTGACTTCGTAACCCATATGCTGCCGCCAAAGCCGGGATATCTGATGGCGTATAGCGGCGCGGTATGACGGCTGCGTGTATCGCGGCTGGTGTCCGCGCGAAGGAGAGACATGAATCTCGTCATCGTCGAATCTGCCGCCAAGGCGAAAACCATCAACAAGTACCTGGGGTCCGGCTTCAGGGTCATTGCCAGCTACGGCCACGTGCGCGATCTGCCCTCCAAGAACGGCTCGGTCGAACCCGACAATGATTTCGCCATGCACTGGGCGGCCGACGAAGAGCGCTCCAAGAAGGTGATGCGCGAAATTACCGAGGCCGTGCGCTCCGCCGACAAACTGATCCTCGCCACCGACCCCGATCGCGAGGGGGAGGCGATCTCCTGGCACATTCTCGAGCTGCTCAATCAGAAGAAGGCCATCAAGAAGGGCATGCCCGTCGAGCGGGTGACCTTCAATGCGGTCACGAAGCAGTCGATCCTGGACGCCATGAAGGCACCCCGCCAGATCGACGCGCCGCTGGTCGAAGCCTATCTCGCCCGACGCGCGCTCGACTATCTCGTCGGCTTCACGCTGTCGCCGGTACTGTGGCGCAAGCTGCCGGGTGCTCGCTCGGCCGGCCGCGTCCAATCCGTGGCGCTGCGGCTCGTCTGCGAACGTGAGCTCGAGATCGAAAAGTTTCGCACCGACGAGTATTGGACTGTCATCGCTCGGCTGTCGACAACCAAAGCCGAGCAGGTGGAAGCGCGCCTTCAGAGCATCGCGGGCGCCCGCGTCGAGCGTCTCTCGATCAAGACTGAAGCCGCGGCCAGCGCCATCAAGGCGGCCGTCGAGGGTCGCGATTTCGTCGTCAAGTCCGTCGAAAAGCAAGCCCGCAAGCGCAACCCCTACCCGCCGTTCGCCACCTCCACCTTGCAGATGGACGCCTCGCGCAAACTCGGCTTTTCCGCCAAGCAGACCATGCAGGTGGCGCAGCGCCTCTATGAGGGCGTCGATATCGGGGGCGAGACTGTCGGTCTCATCACGTACATGCGAACGGACGGCGTCACGATCATTCCCGAAGCGGTCACTGCCATCCGCCGCCAGATCGAGGCTGATTTCGGCAAGCGCTATGTCGCGCCGTTCATCCGCGAGTACAAATCCAAAGCCAAGAATGCGCAGGAAGCGCACGAGGCGGTTCGCCCGACCGATATCGGTCGCAGGCCGGCGGACGTCTCGCGTTACTTGAAGACCGACGAAGCGCGTCTTTACGATCTGATCTGGAAGCGGTCGGTTGCGAGCCAGATGGCGTCAGCCGACGTCGAGCAGACCACGGTCGACATCGACGTGTCTGGCCGCGATGGCAAACCCTACGGCTTTCGTGCGTCGGGTTCCGTCATCCAGTTCGACGGCTTCTTGAAGCTCTACGAAGAAGGCCGGGACGACCGCCAGCGGGTGATCCTCAAGGGCAAGGAAGACAAGAGTAGCGAGGACGACGATGCCACGCGTCTGCCGCCACTCGTGGCCGGAGATCGACTTGCCAACCGCGATGTGGAGACCAACCAGCATTTCACGCAGCCGCCGCCGCGCTTTACCGAGTCCTCACTGGTCAAACGCATGGAGGAGCTCGGCATCGGGCGTCCCTCCACCTATGCGTCGACGATGGCGACGCTCATCGAGCGCGATTACGTACGCATGGACAAAAAACAGCTCGTTCCGGAAGACAAGGGACGCCTCGTCACGGCATTCCTCGAGAGCTTTTTCAAGCGCTACGTCGAGTATGACTTCACCGCCGACCTCGAGGAAAAGCTCGACCTCATCTCCGACCACAAGCTCGCCTGGAAGGACGTGTTGCGCGATTTCTGGCGTGAATTCATGCAGTCCGTGCAGGAGACCAAGGACCTCAAGGTCACCGACGTTCTCAATGCATTGAATGACCTTCTGGGCCCGCATGTCTTTCCCGACAAGGGCGATGGCGGCGACCCGCGCACCTGCCCCAAGTGTGGGTCGGGCCAGTTGAGCCTCAAGATTTCCGCGCAGAACGGCGCGTTCATCGGCTGCGGCAACTATCCCGAATGCCGCTATACGCGCCAGCTCTCACCGCCCGTCGATGGCCAAGAGGATGCGGGGGCGAGCCAGGATCGTCTGCTCGGCTTGGACCCCGAATCGGGCCTCGAAGTGAACCTCAAGAACGGTCGTTTCGGTTGGTACGTGCAGTTGGGCGAAGCCGTGGCGAAAGGCGAAAAGCCCAAGCGATCTTCGGTTCCCAAAGGCTGGGACCCAGCCACCCTCGATCTCGAGCGGGCCCTGCGCCTGCTCAACCTGCCACGTCTCGTCGGCGAGCATCCCGAGACACGCACCCCGGTCATGGCCGGCCTCGGGCGGTTCGGACCGTTCGTGCTGCACGATGGCACCTATGCCAATCTCGATAGTGTCGATGAAGTCTTCGATGTCGGCATCAACCGTGCCGTCAGCGTGCTGGCTGAAAAGCGCGCCGGGGGAGGCAAGAGCCGCTTCCAGCGCGGTGGCGCTTCGCGTGAAGTGCTCAAGGATTTGGGCGTCCATCCCAGCGAAGGCGGCAAGATCGAGGTACTGAACGGCCGGTTTGGGCCTTACATCACGCACAACAAGGTCAACGCCAACGTCCCGCGCGGCAAGGAGCCGACCGATGTGACGGTGGAGGAGGCGATCCTGTTGCTCGCCGAGCGCATCGCCAAAGGCGGCGCGTCGGGCGGCAAGAGCCGTTTCGGCAAGGCCAAGGCAGCCGCCAAGCCAAAAGCGGCAGGTGCCGCCGGTGTTGCCGCGAAGGTCAAAAAGCCGGCTGCCAAGAAAGCCCCCGCCAAAAAGAGAGTCGCGCCCAAGCGGGATGCGGCGGAGTAGCGACCGGCGTGCGGCTTCATCGGTGTCTGGCCTTTGGCCTGACACCGCTTCGTCGAGCGTTCAGGGCAACCGGCGCCAGGCTGAAAGCCGGACAGCTCCCGCAACCGCCTCGTTGCCGCCGCAACCGCAATCGCCTTGTCAAGCGGCCCTCGCCTCGCCTATAAGGCCCTGGTGAGCCGCCCGGCTGGGCATGCCGTGGCGGCTCCTATTGCTTTGCAACCCTCACGTGGGATCGGCATGAGCAGGGGCCACCGGCCATCTGCGCCTGCCCTGCGTGCACTGAGAAAGGAAGAAGCCAAATGCCCAAGTTGAAGACCAAGAGTGGCGCCAAAAAGCGCTTCAAGATGACGGGCACCGGCAAGGTCAAGGCGCAAGCCATTGGCAAACGTCACGGGATGATCAAGCGCACGGCGAAATTCGTGCAGACGGCGCGTGGCACGATGGTTCTGTGCGACAGCGACGCCAAGATCGTCAAAAAATACATGCCCTACAACCGGTAAGGCCGTTCTGCTCGCCCTGGGCGAGCCGTCCTCCATAACCTGACAGTCATCTCGGAGCACCCTCATGGCACGCGTCAAACGCGGCGTTCAAGCCCATGCCAAGCATAAGAAAACCCTGAAGCTCGCCAAAGGCTATTACGGCCGGCGGAAGAATACGATCCGGATCGCCAAGCAGGCGGTCGAAAAGGCGATGCAGTACGCCTATCGCGACCGCAAGCGCAAGAAGCGCACGTTCCGCGCGCTCTGGATCCAGCGCATCAACGCGGCTACCCGCGAGCACGGCCTGACCTACGGCCGCTTCATCCATGGCCTGAGCCAAGCTGGCATCGAGATCGACCGCAAAATGCTGGCCGACCTCGCGGTGAAGGATGCCGCGGCGTTCAAGGTTCTGGTCGACAAGGCCCAGACGGCCGCCAAGGCGGCCTGAGGGACGTTGGTTCGTAGGTTGGGTTAGCGCGGCCGTTGAGCCCGATTGTGTGGGCGGACGGTCGAACCGCGCGTAACCCAACGCTATGGATTGCATCGTGACAGTCGTTGGGTTACGTGCGGAAGCTGCGTTGCGCCTCCGTCAACGTTCGAGGCCGTACTAACCCAACCTACGGCTTCTGAACGCAACTGCCGAGGAGGGAATTCGCTGTGCCAGAGCAGGACGAGCCCGAAAGCCATACGCTGCGTTGGATGCATCGCATCGATTCCAAGCTGGACCTGCTGGTCGATATCGCGCGCGAGACCCGCACGCGTGTTGGATCGCTTGAGAAGCAGTGCGCATCATTCTCCAGCCGGATCGACGGAGTCGGAGCCCGCCTCGAGCGTATCGAGAAGCGTCTTGATCGGATCGACGCTTTCATTTGATGTCGCGGCCCAGGCGACGGCGCGGAAAACACCATGTCCGGATATGAATTGACGGCAATCGAGGCGGATCTCATCGCCGAGATCAACGCAGCTGCCGACCTCGCCGCAATCGAGGCCGTGCGCGTCGCCACCCTCGGCCGCAAGGGTCGCATCCCCGAACTCATGGCGACGCTGGGCAAGCTTGCGCCCGAAGAGCGCCGGACCTTCGGCGCCGGCGTCAACCAACTCAAGACCCGCGTCAGCGACGCCCTAGAGGCCCGCACGGCCAGCCTCCAATCCGCCGCCCTCGATGCGCGGCTGGCCACCGAGCGGGCCGACGTGACGCTGCCCGTTCGCACTGGCCCCGTCGCCGAGGGGCGCATTCACCCGGTCTCTCAAGTCTTTGACGAGATCGCCGAGATTTTCGCCGACATGGGCTTCTCGATCGCCGAAGGTCCGGATATCGAAACCGACGATTTGAACTTCACGCGGCTCAACATTCCGCCCGAGCATCCCGCGCGCCAAATGCACGACACGTTCTACCTGAAATCGCCCGAGCGGGTGGCCAAGGGCGAGCCGCCGATGCTGTTGCGCACGCACACCTCGCCCGTGCAAATCCGCACCATGATGAGCCAGAAGCCGCCGATCCGCATCATCGTGCCGGGCCGCGTCTACCGCATGGATTCGGATGCGACGCACACGCCGATGTTCCACCAGATCGAAGGCCTCGTCATCGACGAGACGACCCACTTCGGCCACATGAAGTGGTGCCTCGAAGAATTCTGCAAAGCCTTCTTCGAGGTCGACGATGTGAAGATGCGCTTCCGCGCCTCGCACTTCCCGTTCACCGAACCCTCGGCCGAAGTCGATGTCGGCGCGGAGGCCATCGGCAAGCCCGGCCAGTGGCTCGAGATCTTAGGTTGCGGCATGGTGCATCCCAAGGTCATCGCCAACTGCGGGCTCGATCCGGAGCGCTATCAGGGCTGGGCGTTCGGCATGGGGCTCGATCGCATTGCCATGCTGAAATACGGTATTCCCGACTTACGCGACATGTTCGGTGCGGACCTGCGCTGGCTACGCCATTACGGCTTCTCCTGCCTCGACGTGCCGACGCTGGCCGGTGGAATGAGTAGCTGAGCTAAAGTAGAGCCCCCCACAGCATCGCCAGCCCCGACAGAAGCATCATCACGTCGATGGCGGCGTTGAAGCGGGCGATCTCCATGTGCTCGACGATCCGCTTTGCGAGCCAGGCGCCGCACATCATGGCGGCGCCGACGATGACGCCGTTGACGATCATGTCGTGCGGCAGGGCGCCGAAGCGCTCGAAGATCGTCGATTTGACGGCGTACAAGGAGAGCGAGCCTCCCGCTTCCGTCGCAATGAACGGTCCGCGTGTGAGGCCGTAGGCGAGAAAAAACGGCGTGTTCACGGGTCCCGTATTAGCGATCATGCCCGTCAGGAAGCCGATACCGGCCCCCGCCACGGCCAAGCCGCCGAGTCCAATCTTGAACTGGCGCGCCAGTAGCCAGCGCCGCACCGGGATCATGGCCAGCATCGAGACGCCGATCAGGGCTTCGATCAGCCGCGCGTCGAGCGTGAGGAACGTGCGCGCGCCGAGCGCCACCGCCGGCATCCCCGTTGCCGAGTAGACGGCGACCGCGCGCCAGTCGATCGCCTTCCACCAGACCAGGATGCGCGCGAAATTTGCGAGCAGCGCCGCCACGCCCATAATCGGCACCGCCGCTTTCGGGCCGAACGCGATCACCAGGACCGGCAACAGGATGGTCGAGCCCCCAAAGCCCACCACACCACCGATCGTGCCGGCAAGCAGCCCGATCGTCAAAACGAGAATCCAAATCATGTCCCAGCAGACCTCGAGCCCGCCGCGAAGTCTAGACGTGCACCGCGCTTGACAGGCGAACATGGAACGTCGGACGGTCCTGGCGACATACCTGCGGGACGCCGCGACATCGGGCGCTCCTAATCGCCACCGCCTCGAGAAACGGGACTTGAATCCATGACCGCATTGCCGCTCGCCAAAATCCGCGTGCTCGACCTCACCGCGCACCGCGCCGGCCCCACCGCCGTGCGCCAACTCGCCGACTGGGGCGCGCAGGTGATCAAGATCGAAGCGCCGGGTGAGTCGAAAGACGCAACCGGCAGCAGCCGTCACGGGTTCGATTTCCAGAACTTGCATCGCAACAAGCGCTCGATGACGCTCAACCTCAAGACCGAGCAGGGCCGCGCCATTTTCATGCAGCTCGCCAAGGACGCGGACGTGGTGGTCGAGAACTACCGCTCCGACGTCAAATTTCGCCTCGGCGTCGATTACGAGTCCGTGGCCAAGGTGAACCCCCGCATCGTCTATGGATCGATTGCGGGCTTCGGCCAGTCGGGCCCTGACGCCAAACGCCCCGGCGTCGATCAAATTGCGCAAGGCATGGGTGGTCTCATGTCGATCACTGGCTTGCCCGGCCAAGGCCCAGTGCGAGTCGGCATTCCGATCGCCGACCTCACGTCGGGTCTGCTGCTCGCGCAGGCCATGATCCTCGCCCTCTACGAACGCGAGACGTCCGGCAAAGGCCAATGGGTGCACACGTCGCTGATCGAAGCACAAATCTTCATGCTCGACTTCCAGGCGGCGCGTTGGCTGATCAAAGGCGAAGTGCCCAAGCAAGCGGGCAACGATCATCCCACCGGCATTCCAACCGGCGTGTTCCCGACCTCGGATGGCCACATCAACATCGCCGCGTCCGGCGACAACCTGTGGAAACGCGCCTGCGAAGCGCTCGGCGTGTCCCACCTGGTCGCCAACCCCGATTACGCCAACGGCCCCAAACGGTCTGAAAACCGCAAGGTGCTCAATGAAACGCTCGCCAAGGTAACGGCGACCAACTCGTCGGCCCATTGGATCTCGGCGCTCAACACGGCCGGGGTGCCATGCGGACCGATCAACTCGATCGACCAGACGTTCGCCGAACCGCAGGTGAAGCACCTTGGCATCGCACGCAAAGTGCGCCATCGCAAACTCGGCGAGTACCGCGTCGTCGGCCAGCCGATCAACATGTCTCGCTATCCGCAACCCGAAGCTCTCAACCCGACGCCCGATCTGGGCGAGCACACCGATACGGTACTCACGGAGTTGGGTTACGGCGCAGCCGACATCGCCAAACTGCGCACCGACGGCGTGGTGTGAGTCGACGGAACCGCCCGGTTTTGACCCACAAGCCCGAGTTCGGCCGGTTGGGGTAGCGTGCCTTTCTGCGCGCAACCCAACACTTGGCTGTCGGGAGACGGTGTTGGGTTACGCGCGTCGACCGAAGGAGCAAGTGGCGAATTTCGAGCCCGCGCCGACCCAACCTACGGCCGATAGCGGGGAAGGATTGGCGTTGCTCAACCGCTCCCTACATCGCCACCCACATATCCCATCCGCTGATCTTCCGCGCGCGCCACGGGATCGCGATCGACAGCCGCACCAAAACCGCCGCCGCCGGGTGTGCGGAGGATGACGGTCTGGCCCTTGGTCAACACGACGTTGCGGCGATGATCGACGACCTGGCCGTCGATCGTCAGTTCGCCCAACGCTCCGGCCTCGCCACCCGAAGCGCCGGGCGCTGGGATCCGGCAGCGCTCCGCCATAAAAATCATGCCGACTGGCGTGTCCGACGTCACCTCGAACACGATCTCTTGGCCGAGGCCGCCGCGCTGGCGACCGCGACCGCCGCTGTCGGGGCGCAGTTGTTTTCGGTGAATAATCATCGGCGCGTTGCGCTCGATCAGCTCGACCGGCACATTCGACACGTTGCTCGGCCACGCATAGGTGCTCTGGCCATCACCCGAACCCGTCGCCCCCATGCCGCCGTTGAAAAACAGCACGTTGGCGTAGGTTTTCCCGTTCGGCCGCACGCCCGTCTGGATGAGGCTCCACAGGGGCGAGCCAGACGCCGCAATCACGGATTTGCCGAGTACGCCCTGCAATGCACCAAACACCGCAATCGGCAGATAATGACCGGTCGCCATACGTCCGCCGACGGCTGCGGGATAACGCGGATTGACGAGACTGCCTTCCGGCGCCGTTACCGTGATGCAGCGGAAAATGCCCTCGTTGTTGGGCAGATTGGGCAGCAGCGCGCATTTCAATCCGTACGCGGTCATCGCATAGGTGTAGGTGAGCGGACAGTTGATGGCGCGATCCACCTGGGCCGTCGTGCCGGCGTAATCCGCAACCACGCTGTCGCCCGCAATCGTCACGGCGATTTTGTAGACGAAGGGCTCCGCCAGCCCATCGGTCAGGAATTCGTAACGGTAGACGCCATCGGGCAGCGCGCCAATCGCTGAGCGCATGGCGCGTTCCGATCGCGACAGAATTTCTTCGGCAAACGTGTCGAGATCATCGAGCCCATATTCGTCCATCAAATCGCCCAAGCGCTGCTCGAGCAGATCGAGGCCGGTGAGTTGCGCCCACAGGTCACCTTCGGTCTGGTCGGGCGTGCGCACCTGCGCCCGCAGCAGCTTGACGAGCGTGGTATCGAGTTCGCCGGCACGCATCAGCTTCATGACGGGAATATGGAAGCCTTCCTCGAACACCTCGCGCGCTTCCGCCGAGCGCACGCGACCCCCGATATCTGGCGCGTGCGCGGTCGAGGCGGCGAACGCCGCGATGTGGCCCTTGCGGAAAATCGGTTTGGCGACCGTGATGTCGTTCAAGTGACCCGTCGCGATCCACGGCGTATTCGTGATCAGCACGTCTCCGGGATGAATGTTCTCGATCCCGATTTGCTTGATGAATTCCTTCACCGTCACCGGCAGCGTGCCGATGAACGACGGGATGCTCTCCGTATTCTGCGCCAGGCTCTGGCCGCGTCCATCCGTCAACACCAGCGCGAAATCGTTGGACTCGTTGACCAGCGTCGAAAACGACGTGCGTCGCAACGCTTTGGCCGCTTCGTCCACCGCCGATATCATCCGCCGCCAGAAGATCTCGAGCGTCACGGCATCGAAGCGCTGGTTGGGCGTGGTCATGGGGGGCTCGATGTCGTCAGGGTTCGAACGTATCGATGGGCGTCTGCAGGCTGCGGGACGCCCTGATGAGCTTTCGATCGAACGTGGCGAAACTCACCGCGTTACCGGAGGATGTGAGATGCAGCGCATCGGCGAAATCCATGCCGTGCCCGAATAGCCGCATCGCAGCGCTTACGACGGCGGGATCCGTCAACACGACTTGGGGCAATCCGAAAAACCGCTGAAACGCAGAAATGATTTGATGCGAATCGAAACGATATACGCTTCGCAGCACCCATTCGGTTTCCAGCAGGACGGAGAGCGAAATGAGTATTTCGTTCTCCTGGAGAAGCGCGCTTGCACGCGCGGTTTGCTCGGCGTCGTCGTCGACGAAAAGTCTGACGACGACGTTGGTATCTATGGCGATCATGACTGCCAGGTTTTCCAGGATCGCCGCGCTTCGCGGACAATGCCTTCATCCATTTCCTCGAGAGTTTTGGGCGGACCGTGCCACTTCAGGCAGCCGACGACGTCATCGATGGACGTCGTCGGGAATGGCTTGACGGGCCGCAGGACGAGCGTACCGCCAGTGTCCTCGATCTCGAAATCCATACCTGGTCCCCAGCCGTGCGCGTCGCGGAAGGCTTTGGGAATGATGATCTGGCCTTTGCTTGAAAGACGGGTTTTTTCCATGCGAGCCTCAAGGATGGTAAGACGTGAGTAAGATTTAAGACAGAAAGCTGCAAAAGTCAATTCTTCGACGTTGCCGTCTCATCCGAACGCCACCACCATATTCCCGCTCGCCGCCACCTCGGCCCGGGCACCCGGTGGCAAGACCAGTGTCGAAGTCGCCTCTTCGACGATGGCGGGCCCATCGATGCGGTCGCCGACAGCGAGCGCCGCGCGGTTCCACACGGGGGTCGGGCGGTGCTCGCGCCATTCGGGGAAATACACGGGGCGGTCACGCTTTTGGCGCGTGCCGACGCGCTCCGTCTGCGAACCCAAGGCCAGGGCGCTCCCGGGCACTTCGGCAATCGCCGTCACCCGGGCGTTGATGATCTCCACCGGCGTCGATGGTGGCGTGCGCGTGAACGAAGCGCGGTAAGCGACCTCGAATGCGGCCTCCAAGCGGGGCCGCGCATCAGCGTCATACGGCCCATCCGGCAACGACACGACGAGCTCGGAGGCCTGGCCCACATAGCGGATATCGGCCAACCGTTCCACACGCGCCCTTGCCGCGTCGAGACCCGTCTCGGCCACCACACGACGCGCTGCGTTTTCGAGGCCAGCGAACGTCGCCTCCAGACGGGGCCAGTGAATGTCGCCCATCTCGCGCGCCACCGTCGCCACGCGATCAACGCGCGCTGGCGCCACGAGCAACCCTAATGCCGACGCGACGCCCGCATTCTGCGGCACGATCAGACGCCGCAGTGCGAGCTTGCGGGCCACGTGCGCGGCATGCACGGGACCCGCGCCGCCCGTCGCCAGGAGCGCGTAGCCGCGTGGGTCTTTGCCGTGTTCCGCGATGTGGACGCGTGCGGCATTGGCCATATTCTCGTTGACGAGGTCGTGGATGCCGAAGGCCAACGCGACTGTCGACAAACCGGCCGTGGCTGCGAGTGGGGCGAACGCCGCGCGCACCGCGTCCATATCGACGCGCATCGTGCCGCCTGCGAAAAAATCCGGGTCGAGATAGCCGAGCAGGAAATCGGCGTCGGTTACTGTCGGCCGCGTGCCACCGCGTCCATAGGCAGCGGGACCGGGCTCGGAGCCGGCGCTTTCGGGCCCGACTTTCAACAAGCCCAATTCGTCGAGTTTTGCAATCGAACCACCGCCCGCGCCGATCTCGATCAGTTCGATCGTGGAGATGCGGATCGGCAGGCCGCTGCCTTCGATGAAGCGTTTCTCGCGCGCGGCTTCGAACACGTGCGCGATGCTGGGGCGTCCGTCGTCGACGACGCTGAGTTTGGCCGTCGTGCCACCCATGTCGAAGGCCAGCACATGCACGCCGCCATCGGGTGCGCCGAGCGTGGCGGCGGCGAGCGCGCCTGCCGCCGGACCCGATTCCAGCAATTGCACTGGCGAGCGCTTGGCTTCGTCGACGCCGGCAAGCCCGCCATTGGAGAGCATCAACAGCAGCGGCGCCGGAATGCCCCGGTCTGCAATCCGCTGCGCCAGGGTCGACACATAGCGCTCCGCCAGCGGCTTGATATAGGCGTTGGCGACTGTCGTCGAGGTGCGCTCGTACTCGCGGATTTCGGGCGCGACGTGGGCCGAGGCGCTGAGCGCCAGGGTGGGATGCCGCGCCGCAATCAGCTCCAGCGCGGCCAGCTCGTGGCGGGGATTGGCGTAAGAATGCAGGAAGACGATGGCTATCGATGTGACGCCGCGCGCCACCAGCGCGTCGGCCGCCGCAATCACGCCGGCTTCGTCGAGCGGCTCGAGCACGCTGCCGTCGACACGCAGGCGCTCGCCCACTTCGAGACGCAGGTCGCGCGGCGCCAGTGGCGCAGGCTTGCGGATGGCGAGGTCGTAGAGCTCGTATTTCCGCTCGCGACCGATCTCGAGCGTGTCGCGAAAGCCGCGCGTGGTGATGAGGCCCGTCACCGCGCCGCGCCGTTCGATGAGCGCGTTGGTAAAGAGCGTCGTCGCGTGCACGACCCGCGTGATCTCAGCCGGCGGGATCGCGTGCTCGGCGATGACACGTTCGATGCCCGCCATCACACCGTCCGAAGGGTCACCGTGCGTCGTCAACTGCTTGTGGCTGGACTGCCGGCCACTCGAGGGATCGTAGACCACGATGTCGGTAAACGTGCCGCCGATGTCGATGCCGAGCGAATAGCGCTGCAAATGGGTATCTCCGGCGTTTGGCCATCGAACCGAACGGTCCGCTTCGGCCCTGCCATGATGATCGGCAGCGGTCGGCCCGGTCAATTCCAATAAAGCCGGATCGGCATCCCCACCATTGCATCCCACCCTGCCCGATGTAATCCTGGGGCAATGATCGCTTTCGAGGAGTTCTCCCATGTCCGCTGACGGCGCCGCGCCTTCACCCCACCCCACCGTCAAGCCGCTGCAGGGCATCCGAGTCATCGACGTGTCGAGCTTTCTCGCCGGGCCGTTCTGCTCGACGCAGCTCGCCGAGTTCGGGGCCGAGGTGATCAAGATCGAACTCCCGGTCGTGGGTGATGCGCTGCGCAAGTTCGGCACGCCGACGCCATCAGGGGATTCGCTCCCGTGGCTACAGGAAACGCGCAACAAGAAATCGGTGACGCTCGATCTGCGCAAGCCAGAGGGCGCCGAGATCCTCAAGCGCTTCATCCGGCAGGGGGATGTGCTCGTGGAAAACTTCCAGCCAGGCACGCTCGAGAAATGGGGCCTGGGGTGGGAGACGCTGAAAGCGGAAAACCACAAGCTGATCATGGTGCGCATCTCCGGTTTCGGACAAACCGGTCCCTACAGCCCGCGCCCGGGCTTTGGCCGCATCGGCAACGCCTTCGGGGGTCTGTCCTATCTCGCGGGCTTTCCTGACCGTCCGCCGACGACGCCGGGCTCGGCGACGATCCCCGACTACATGGCCGGCCTTTACGGCGCGCTGGGCGTCATGATGGCCCTGCGGGCCCGCGATATGACGGGCCGCGGCCAATACATCGACATCGCGCTCTACGAGCCCATCTTCCGCATCCTCGATGAGCTGGCGGCGGCCTACCAGTACAAGGGCTATCAGCGCGAGCGCATGGGTCCGGGAACGGTCAATGTCTGCCCGCACAGCCACTATCCCACCAAAGACGGCAAGTGGATCGCCATCGCCTGCACGTCGGACAAGATCTTCACCCGCCTCGCTGAAGCGCAAGGTCAGCCCGAACTCGGCGGCGCCGGCAAGTGGGGCAAGATCGCCGATCGCGACCGTGAGCGCATTGACGTGGACAGTTGGGTGACGCGCTGGACCGAGACCTTCACCCTCGTGGACTGCATCGCGGCGTGCGACAAGTTCGAGGTGCCATGCGGCCCGGTCTACTCGATTTCCGACATCTTCAAGGACCCCCACTACGCCGCGCGCGAAAACATCCTGCGCATGTATGACCCCCGCGTGGGGGAGATGGCTATGCCCAACGTCGTGCCGCGCCTGTCCGATACCCCCGGCAAGGTGGAATGGCTGGGTCCCACGCTGGGCCAGCACAACGATGAAATCTACAAGGGACTGCTGGGCTTCACAGACGCCGAGATCGGCCGACTGAAGGACAGGGGCGTCATGTGAGGGGCAGATCGATCGTGCATGCCCGTCGTGTCGCAGCACGGGTGCTACAACCCTAATTTGGGGATGAGGGCTGCCGAACCCGGACCACCGTTATTTCGGGCAAGATATTGTCTAATACACTCATTTATGCGCGTTCGGTCTCTAGTGATGACAGTTTGACCCGGTCACTTAAATCTTTTTCCATCAATCATAGGTTATATTGGCGTCACAGTCACCTTTTGCCAATCAAATATCCAGGCTTCCGGGTGATAATTCTGGCCGTGGGTTCGCCTTGCGCTGCTTCTTTTGTGGCGGATTGCGAATTCGACCAGACCGCAGTCCCTGTCCCCCGGTCGGATGCCCCTCCGATCATCCGCGTAAAAAGGATTTCAGCTATGGCGAATGTAAGCGAGAGTATGGCGGCCCTCCTCGGGATCGACGGTGCGAAAGCAGTGGCCATCGTCGACAGCACATCAGGGATGGTGCTCGGCAAAGAAGGCGCAGGCGTCAATCTCGACGTCGCCGCCGCCGGCAACACCGAAGTCGTCCGTGCCAAAATGAAGACGATGAAGGCCTTAGGGATCAAGGGCAGCATCGAAGATATTCTCATCACGCTCGATGATCAGTATCATGTGATTCGTCCGGTCGCCGACAAGGACGGAATTTTCATCTACCTCGTTCTCGAAAAAGCCAAGTCGAACTTGGCCATGGCCCGCTACAAGGTGCATGAAATCGAGCAGACTTTGATGTTCTGACCGCGTTGGGACGAATATCGATCCGAACGTGTCGGGCGGGTACTGCCAAGCTCCCGGCCCGACACGTTCTACCAGAGAAGCAGATTTTCGAGTAACGCCCACCAAAAAGGAGCGGTTTCGGATCGATTATCCTTTACCCATTAATATTCAAGCGGTAGCCTTGACGCAGTGGATGATATTCGGCCCACGAAGCTAGAGCGAGGGTTGAGACCGCAATGATAACCGCCGCTCAAATGAGAGCAGCCCGGGCGCTTCTCGACATCGACCAGCAAAAACTCGCCGATCTGGCAGGCGTGTCCCTGCCGACCATCCAAAGGATGGAGGCGAGCACCGGCAATATGCGCGGCATCATCGATACCTTGATGAAGGTGGTCGATGCGTTCGACAAAGCCGGTATCGAATTGATCGGCGAACGGGCGACAAGCAATGGGCGGGGTCGCGGCGTTCGAATGAAAGTCTCGATCCACGACGATCCCCAATCGAATTGAGCGCGCGGGGGCGCCCCTGGCTCCCCCATAGACGCACCGCGCCCTCCTGAATCCGACATGGCCCGTCACGAGTGGCGTCTCGATGCGTCGCGACGCGCCTATTTTGCATGTGATAGGCAGACCTCGCATCGGCGCTTTTTAAAAAAGTTGGACCAACTTATCCCCGCGACTCCGGGTGGACCTATGATCGCCATTGACCTCAATCGATCGCGATGGACCCCGCGCCAATGGATACGACACCCAATCTCGCACTGCCCTACCTTTTCGCCGCTCAGGCGCAAAAACACGTCACGCACAACGAGGCCCTTCGGGTGCTCGATGCCGTCGTGAACGTGAGCGTGCTCGACCGATCTCTGGCCTCGCCGCCGCTCAGCCCCACTGAGGGCGCCCGCTATATCGTCGCCCCCGGAGCAACCGGGGCGTGGACGGGCGCAACGGGCCGCATCGCTGCATTCCAGGACGGAGCGTGGGCTTTATACATCCCGCGTGAAGGCTGGCTCGCGTGGGTTGCCGACGAAGACGTACTCGTCGTTTATGATGGCGCGGCTTGGATGGCGGCGGGATCGGGAAGCGTCAACCCCACGCCCCTCGTCGGCATCAATACGACGGCTGACGCCACCAACCGGCTCGCCGTGTCTTCTCCGGCAATCCTGCTCAACCATGCAGGCGCAGGCCATCAGGCTAAAATCAACAAGAGCCTCGCGACTGACACGGCCTCGTTCCTGTTTCAGACCGGCTTTTCGGGTCGCGCCGAAATCGGCACGACGGGGGACGATGATTTCCACTTCAAAGTGAGCCCGGACGGCGCGACGTGGAAGGACGCGCTGCAGATTAACAAGACGACGGGCGCCGTGACGATGCCATTCACCGCTGGCGGCGGCGGCGGCGAAGCCAACACCGCCTCGAACGTGAACGTCGGTGGTGTGGGCGCTTTCAAACAGAAGACGGGCATCAATCTCGAGTTCCGGGGGATCAACGCAGCATCCGGCGCGATCAGCGTTGCGCTCGATGCGGCCAACAACGAGATCGATATCGATGTTCCCAACGACGGCATCACCAACGCCAAGCTGGCCAACGTCGCG
>JANOKV010000625.1:0-1623 GCA_031419415.1 Hyphomicrobiales bacterium
CTTGTCCGAACGGTATCCGGGACCCAGCGATGGATGTGTGCGCTGCACTCGATATCGTGTCCTGCGGACGCTTCTTGCGCTGGGTCCCGGCGCTCGTCGCGGCGCGCGGTTGCGCAGTGGGCAACTGAAGCGCACAGAGCGCGCCACTCCTCGGCCAGGAGGACGGGCCAAATGGATTGAGGGCCTCGGAGGTCAAGTCGGTGCGTTGACGGGGTCGTGGATTGGGCATGCAGGCGTTATACTACGCGAACGGGACTTGGAATCGATCTCGCAGAACTCGGGAGATACGGCGACATGGATAGAGAGCGGCTGTTGGGCGGCGATCCGCTGGGTGTGGTGTTGCGGCTGATCGTGCTGTCGGTCGTCGTTGGCGTCGTGCTCTCGGCGATGGGCATTGCGCCCACCGATTTGCTCGAAACGATCCGCCTGCTGCCGCGCCGCATCTACGACTTGGGTTTCGGCGCCATCGAGGGTCTCATCGGCTATCTCGTGCTGGGGGCGTTGGTCGTCGTGCCGATCTGGCTCATTGTTCGCCTCGTTGGGGTCATGCGGCGGCGCGATCGGGTGTAGCCGCCCACAGGCGCAACATGGTCAACCCTTGCGGCCGTCCGCCGTGTCTTTCGACAGTTGCGCGAGGTCGGTTGCGAACAGCTCTTCGAGCTCCTTTTGCGCCTCGCGCGTTTTGCGCGTCATTTTTTCGAGATCGGTGTAGTGGCCATAGTCGGCGTAGAGCCGCTTGCGGTCATGATCTTTGAAGGTTTCCGTCAAGCGAGCCGCTTCGCCGGGCGGGGTGCCCAGGCCCGTGAGCAGGAGCCGCGTCAGGTCGAGGGCGGAAAGAAAGGTCTCGCGCCGGATTTGCTCGACCCCCAGATCCATCAGCTTGTAGACGTGCTGGCGATTGCGGGCGCGCGCGAAGACCGGCAGGTTGGGATAATGTCGCCGCACCACCTCGGCGGTGCGCAGGGACGCCTCCACGTCGTCGATGGCGAGCACGAACGCCCGCGCCTGATGGGCTTTCGCGGCGACCAGGAGATCGAGGCGCGTGGCGTCGCCGTAGTAGACCTCCGACCCGAAACGGCGCACGAAATCGACCTGCTCCACATTGCCGTCGAGCGCGATGAAGGGGATGCCGCGTGCCGTCAGAACGCGCGCTACGATCTGCCCGAAACGACCGAAGCCCGCGATGATGACATGGCCTTCGCTGGCGACTGGCTTGTCGAAATCGCGTTTAGGCCTACTCACGCGCGGGAACAAGCGATCATCGAGCGACATGAGAAGCGGTGTGGCAATCATCGTCAGCGTGACGATCACGCCGAGCATGTCGGAAAGGCTTTTGGCAATGACGGTGGCCGTCACGCCCGCTGCCAGAAGCACGAACGCGAATTCGCCGCCTTGCGATGCGGCCAAAGCCAAGCGCCGCGCACCACGCACGCTCAGGCCTTGCTGGCGGCCCAGTGCCCAGAGCACCCCACCTTTCAGCAACAGTAAGCCTGCGACGCCGGCCAAGACGACGAGTGGATGTTCCACGAGAAGGCGCAACTCCAGCGACATGCCGATGACGGTGAAAAACAGCCCGAGCAGCAGGCCTTCGAACGGGGCGATGTTGGCTTCGATGTCGTGGCG
>JANOKV010000626.1:0-12933 GCA_031419415.1 Hyphomicrobiales bacterium
GCCAACCTCGTGCCCTACGGCATGTATCAAACCAAGACCTGCCGCATCATGATCGGGGCCGGCAACAACAAGGCGTTCCGCAAAGTCTGCGAGGTGTTGGGCCGACCCGACCTCGCCGACGATCCCCGCTTCAAGAACAACACCGACCGTCAGAAGAACCGTGATGCGCTCAACGCCGTGCTCGAAGCCAAGCTCGCCGAGGTCGATGGCACGACGTTCGCGGTCGAACTGCTCAAAGCGGGTTTGCCGTGCGGGCCGGTGCTCGACACCAAGCAGGTGCTCGAAGGCGAACACATCGCCGCGCGCGGCATGATCCTGCAGAAGGATTGGTACAAGGGGACAGCCACGCCCGTGCGCCTGTCGCGCACACCCGGCGGCCTCAAATCGACGCCGCCTAAGTTTTCCCAGCACACCCGCGAAGTTCTGGCGGAACACGGCTTCGACGAAGCGGCGGTCAAACGGCTCGCCGCCGCCGGCATTCTGGTGGAGAAGCGGCGAACATGAAGGCGGGTTTCGCGGACGCGGCTAGAGCGCTTTCCACCCGATTTGAATAGTAAACGCACAGGCGGGCGCCGGTCGGGTCAAGGCCACCGGCGTTCGCTCAATCGGCCTGGTCGGCCGCCACGGTCGATCTGGGCGCGCGCGTTGGCAGTGCCGCGCGGCCGATGCTCGCCTCCAACGTGCTGAGCTCGACGAAGTCATCCGCCAGCCTGCGCATATCGTCGGCGATCATTGGTGGATTGCTGACCAGCGTGGAGACGACGCTGACGCGCTTGCCCCGCTGTTTCAGCGCCGCAACCAGAGCGCAGTAGGTCGCATCACCCGTGAACAGCACGACATGATCTGCGCGATCGGACATCTGCATCGCATCGACCGCCAGTTCGACGGCCATGTTGCCCTTGGATTTGCGACGGCCTTCCGCATCGACGTACGATTTCAGGGTTTTGGTGACGATCGTGAAGCCATTGTAGTCGAGCCAGTCAGTCAGCGGGCGCACCGCCGAGAATTCATCGTCGTCGAACACCGTGGTGTAAAAGAGCGCGCGCACCAGATACCCTTCGGACTGCAACAAGCCCAACAGCTTCTTGTAATCGATGGTGAAGCCCAGAGCCCGGGTCGCCGCGTGTAGATTGGCGCCATCGATGAAGACGATGACGCGCTCGTCGGGATGCAAATTCAAAGCGACTCCAGCCATCGTGATCTCCGCGTCGTTCTAAACACTCCGCCCGGCAATCGCATACCTGCCGAGAATGTCAATTAATTCCGCCATGTCGAACGGTTTCTTCAGAGAGGCCACCGCCTGCTCGTCGATGTTGGTCGGCAGGGCCCGAAAACTCGTGAGAACGGCGTAGGGAATATCCCGCGCGAGCAGGACCTCGATAACCTTGTCGGCGAAGCCATCGACCAAATTGAGATCGACCAGCGCAAAGTCGACCGACTGCTCCTCGAGGAAGGAAATCGCCCGCGCATTCGAGGCGAATGGACCTTGAACGCGCGCGCCAGCCGCCTCCAGATGCACCGCCAAGGTGTCGGCGACGAGCCACGTGTCTTCTACAACGAGAAGACGCAGCCCCAAGAGTGGTCGAAGTTTACTGTCCGTCGCAGCCGTCACTGGCGCCCCTTTCCACACAGACCGTCAGTCTGGAAAGCATACGGTTCGACGTCGGCAATGACAACCGGCGCAGCGATTCGGCCACATGAGGCGATACGCTCCCAAGATAAGCAAATACATCCTTATTAGGACGGGTAAAATAGCATTATATGCCATAGTTATGGAATAATTCGCATTATTTTACCTTTTTTGTTTGTAATGCAAATCGTGGGACTTCCACAACCCGCTGTGAAGGGGCGGTCATTTCCCAAATCAGCCCCGTTGTCGGATAGTCCAAACGAATGACCGCGTCGAGTTCATGCTCGACCATGTCGACCAACACCTGCCGGCCAAATCCTTCTCGGACAGGCGGATCGATGATCGGTTTGCCGTCCGTCTCTGTCCATCGGATGACCAGTGACGGCCCATCGCGCCATTCGATCCGAACCCTGCCCTTGTCGTTCGCCAGCGCTCCATACTTTACGGCGTTGGTCGACAACTCGTGCATCGCCATGCCGATCGCTCGAGCCGCATCCGGTTTCAGCCGGACGGGTGGGCCATGGAGTTCGATGCGGCTGCCGATGAGGTCTTTCAAATGCGTGAGTTGCGACCGGATCAAGTCGCCCATTGCAATACCTTCGATGGTGTTTGCGACCAGTAGATCGTTGCTGGCCGCCAAGCCAGCGATGCGCTGGCTGAAGGACGCCGCGAATTGCGCCGGTTCTTCGGTTCTGGCCGTGCGTCGGGCGATGGCCTGCACGAGGGTCAGAAGATTGTTGGAGCGATGGTTGATCTCGTTCATCAAGAACCTGACGCGTGCTTCGGCGCTGCGCCGTTCCGCAATGATCGTGATCAGCATCAAGCTGGAGAATGCCACCAGAACGAGGGCCACGCGCGCGGCAAGCACACGAAATTCGAAAGGAACTTTCGCATTCCCCAATCTTCCCAATTCCTGGGTCATCGCACCGACCACGATCAGGGCGACCAAAAGCAGGGACGATGTCGTAAATGCGGGACGGCAACGGGCGCCCAACCAGAGAAACAAAGGGAATAACCCCGCCACCGGAAACGGCAACCAAAGCAGATGCTCGCCGGGCGTCACCAGCATGTTGAGCAGGGAATAGACGCCGATCGCGGTCATCACGAGGCCACCTTCGATCAGCTCGCGAAGCGGCGGCCGGGTACGGATCATGTCGGCCAAAGTAATCAAAAACGGCGATACGACGACAATTCCGACGGCATCGGCGACCCACCACGCATGCCAGAGCCCCACGAACGTCGCTGGCGAAACCCCCACCGCTTTGATTGTCGCCGCAGCAAATACGGCCATGACCGCCGTACTGACGCAGGCCGCCACGAAGAACCACGCGGTGGCGCGCAGATTGCTGAACTCGAAATTGGGTCCGAACCGGGATTCGATCATCCACGCGAACAGGACCGCTTCCCCGGCATTGCAAAGGCCGAAGACGACCGCCATTGCCTCATTGCGCTCGCCGAGCAAATTGGCGGCGACTGTCGCGACGAAGACGCCCACTGCCACGGATATGCGGTACCGGTTTCCCAGATAGACGAGGGCTCCGGCCGCCAGTCCGGAAGCCGGCCAGAAAACGGCGACATCCTCCGGCTGCGCCATCAGCGCCAATCCCAGGCGCGCGGCGACGAAATAGAGCACGGCCACCACCACGCCACAGATCAGGGCTTCGACACTCACGCCTGCTCGTGTCGCGGCACTCGGCCAAGCCATTGACAGCCCCCCGCTAGATCCCTCGTGGAATAGCGCAAGGAAATGGCGAAGCTGTCAATTGCCTCGCCGCCGAGGACGCCATCGGCATAGAGATGTGGATCGCGGTCACGCAGGGTGGCGATTGGGCCAGCAACGCCGTTCTTGACCCGTCCCGATGTGCCGACGCATTGTCCGGCCTCAGCCATTCAGGAGCGCACCCCCCATGTTCTATGACGCCATCGAAAATAAGCACGGTATGAAGCACGATCCGTTCAAAGCCTTGATGGTGCCGCGTCCGATCGGCTGGATTTCGACGATCAGCACCGAGGGCGTCGCCAACATCGCGCCCTACAGCTTCTTCAATGCGGTGGCCGAGCGGCCGAGCTACGTCGTGTTCGGCTCGGCGGGCATCAAGGACAGCCTGAAGAACATCAACGACACCGGCGAGTTCTGTTGCTCGATCGCCAACTGGGACCTGCGCGACGAGATGAACACGACCTCGGCTTCGGTGCCGCACGGCGTCGACGAATTCCCGCTGGCCGGCATCACGGCCAAAGCGTCGAAGCTCGTCAAGCCGCCCCACGTCAAGGAATCACCGGCTGTTTTCGAATGCAAACTCTGGAAGACCATCGATCTGCCGCCGATCGCGCCCAATCAGCGCTCGGGCTACACGATGGTGATCGGCATGGTGGTCGGCATCCACATCGACGATCGCTACATCAAAGATGGCATGGTCGACACCGGCGCGATGCGGCCCATCGCCCGCTTGGGCTACATGGACTACGGGGTCATCAACCCGGAAAACGTGTTCACCATCCTGCGCCCCGAAGTGGGCGAGGACGGCAAACTCATCGAGACCAAACCCACCGGCAAATGGGACGGCCAGTATCGGTAATTTCGTCGCGACCCAAACATTTGGGACCCACTTCGTCATCCCGGAGGACGAGCCGCCCCTATGCGGCGAGGACATCCGGGAGCCAGCGAAAAGTGAGCCGAAGGCTCGATATTTCGAGTGCTTCGCACGCGTCTTGTGCTGGGTCCCGGCTCGTGTCGGCGCGTAGAAGCGCCTCCTTGGCCGGGATGACGACTGGGTAGCAATTGATTGTGCCAGAACAGCAGCATTGCGTCAGCGGCCCGGCAACTCGAAGAACGCGGGCGCCACCAGGATCGTGTTTTCCTGTTTGATCAGCGCGCCCAGTTCGCCCGACGCTTTGACGTAGGCGAGCCATTCGGGGTCTTTCCACAACGCAGCGCGTTTGGCGGTCCGCTCGGCCAGATCCGTGTAGGCCCACACGTGCACATAGGTGTTCACGTCGCCGACCTCGGTCGAGCCGTAGAGCACCGGCGCGCCCAAACAGCGCGACTGCGGCCCAATCCCCATTTTTGCATAGAGATCGAGATGGGCTTTGATCGCCCCCGGCTTGCAGGTGTAGGTGCGGTGATCGAAAATCATCGTTCTTCTCCTATGGGCGCCTCGACAGAGTGTGGGCGAGACCAATCCGCCTATGCAAGCGCGATCGTACCCGCCAAGCCCTGGCCGTCTGGCGCTCCAGAGATTACGGTGCGACGGCATGAGCGCCGCAAACCGATCCGGTAACTGCGCGCGACGATACCTGAGGACTCGATCATGACCGCTCGCCCCCAAGCCAAACCCACCGTGCAGATCGACAACGGCCGCGCCGTCGCCACCGAATGGCGTTTTGCGCCCGGCGCCGAGACCGGCTGGCACCGCCACGGCCACGATTACGTCGTGGTCCCGATGACGACCGGCAAGCTGTTGCTGGAAGAACCCGGCGGCGCGTCGCGCACGGTGGACCTGACGACCGGCGTGCCCTACTTCCGCGAAGAAGGCGTCGAGCATAACGTCGTCAACGCCAACGCCTTCGAATTCGTGTTCATCGAGGTGGAGATGAAAAAGGCGTGAGGCCGACCTCGGCCCTACTCCGCCGCGAACTGCCCGGCGATCGCTGCGCTGCGCGCGGCATCGGAATAGATTGACGTGCGTCGTTCCTCGGGAGCGTCGCCGTAGAAGGTGGTGCGCAGGCGTGGCGTGCGGCCGGCGTCGCGGATGAGGTCCTCCAAGGCGTCCGGCGTCATCTCTTGGCCGAAGGCGGCGCCGGCTGCGCGCGTGATCGACTCGTTCATGAGCGTGCCGCCAACGTCGTTGCATCCGGCCGCCAGACAGAGCGCGGCACCCTCCGGCCCCATTTTGACCCATGACGCCTGGATATTCGTAATGACGGGGTCGAGCACCAAGCGGGCAACCGCATGCACGAGCACGCTCTCGCGGAACGTCGGGCCTTTGCGGGCCTGGCCGCGCAGATAGATCGGGCTCTCCATGTGCACGAAGGCCAGCGGCACCAGCTCGGTAAAGCCACCGGTCTTTACTTGCAGCGCACGCACGCGCAGCAGGTGGCGCGCCCAGTGCCGATAGTGGTCGACGTGGCCGAACATGATCGTGGCCGTGCTCTTCAGGCCGACGGCGTGGGCTGCCTCCATCACCTCGAGCCATTCGTCGGTCTTGATCTTGTCGGGACACAACACTTGCCGCACCTCGTCGTCGAGAATTTCAGCGGCCGTCCCCGGCAGGCTCGACAGACCGGCCGCTTTCAAGCGCGCGAGGTAGTCTTTCAGCGGCAGATTGGAAGTTTTGGCACCGGTCCACACCTCGAGCGGCGAGAAGGCATGCACGTGAATGTCGGGCGCGCCGATTTTGACCGCTTCGACGATGTTGAAATAGGTCTGGCCCGTGTAGCGCGGACCAATGCCACCTTGCAGGCAGACCTCGGTCGCGCCGCGCTCCCAGGCTTGGCGCGTGCGCTCGGCAATCTCCTCGAGCTCGAGATCATAGGGTTTGTCGCGGTGGTCGGTCGACAGGCGGCCCTTCGAGAACGCGCAGAACTTGCACCCGTAGGTGCACATGTTCGTATAATTGATGTTGCGATTGACGACGTAGGTGACGACATCGCCGTTGCGACGACGGCGCAGATCGTCAGCGGCCTTGCAGACGGCCGAGAAGTCGTCGCCCCGCGCATCGAACAGCGCAGTGATCTCGGCCTCGTTTGGCACATGCCCGGCGGCTACGCGATCCAGAATGCGCGCGATCGGCGCCGATTGTGCCGGCCGTCCGCCTCGCACCAGACCGGCGTCGCTTTCAGGCGGTAGCATGGTTGCATCACCCGGCGCCCAGTCGTCTTCGCGGCCCAGGCCTGCGGTGTCGATCGAGCGCAACACGGGCGTCACCAGAGGCTTCGACAGCCAGCGCTGCGGCTCGAGCGCGTACGACGGATAGATCGCGGTGCGTTCGGCCAAGGTGCGGCCAGCGCTTCGGGTCGCCTCGCGGAGGTGGTCGAGCTGCGGCCAGGGGCGCTCCGGGTTGACGTGATCGGGCGTCACCGGGGACACGCCACCCCAGTCGTTGATGCCAGCAGCTACGAGTTGGTCCATGGCGTCGGGTTGCAGGTTGGGCGGCGCCTGGATGTTCATGGCGGGGCCGAAAATCAAGCGCGCGGCCGCGATCGTCCAGAGGTGATCCTCGAGCGACGGCTCGGGCGACTGGGCCATACGCGTATCGGGTTTGGCGCGGAAGTTCTGGATGATGACTTCCTGGATGTGGCCATGAGCGTCATGGCTGTCGCGAATGGCGAGCAGCGCATCGATGCGCTCAGTGCGCGTCTCGCCGATGCCGATGAGAATGCCCGTGGTGAACGGCACGCCGGCGCGGCCGGCGGCCTCGAGGGTGGCCAGACGGACGGCGGGGTCTTTGTCGGGGGAGCCGAAATGGGGACCGCCGCGCTCCGACAAGCGCGCCGACGCCATTTCCAGCATGATGCCCATGCTCGCCGACACCTCGCGCAGGCGGCGGATTTCGTCTTCGCTCATAACGCCGGGATTGAGGTGCGGCAGCAGCCCGGTTTCCTTCAGGACGAGCCGCGCGCACGCCTCGAGATAGTCGAGCGTCGTCGCATGCCCGAGGGCTGCCAGCGCGTCGCGCGCGGCCGCATAGCGCAGCTCCGGCTTGTCGCCGAGCGTGAACAGCGCCTCTTTGCACCCGGCGGCCTGTCCAGCGCGCGCGATGGCCAGCACCTCGTCGGGCGACAGATAGGGCGATTTTAGCTCGCGTGGCGCGTGCGCGAACGTGCAGTAGTGGCACACGTCCCGACAGAGCTGCGTGAGTGGGATGAAGACTTTCTTGGAGAACGTGACGACCGTGCCATGGCCCGCGATCGTGGCCGCTTCGGCGCGGACCAGCAGCGCCGCCAGATCGGTATCACCAATGAGCGCATGAGCCGCGTCGCGTGACAGTCGCGCGCCGCTGCGATCCGCCAGAAACCCGTAGCCTGCCCGACCGGTCAGCGCCGCCAGATCAGTCGGTAGATCGATGTCGGTGCCCAGACCCTGGCCGCGAACCACCTCGGTGCGAATCCCCGCCTTGCGGGCCGCCGCCCGATGGCGCTCGAAACTCGATGGCCCGAAGGCCGGCGCAAACGGAGCGGGCAATGGCACCAGCAGCGCGTTGGTGCCCTGGCTGTCGACGTCAGGCGCAATCGCCGCCGCTTCCGGGCCATGCGCGGCGCCGAGAACGGCTGCGATATCTGCGGGCGAGGCCAGAGGCACATCCCCCGGCACGATCAGCGCGCGCGCAGCCCCCTCGCGAGCGGCCGCCTGCAGACCGAACCCGATCGCCGCGTTGAGATCGAAACTGTCGGGCTCCGACAGCGCGATGGCCCCATGCGCGCGCGCCGAGGCGGCCACCTCGGCGTCCCGTGTGACCACGATCGTGCCCTGGATGCCTGGCACCCGCGCGAGCACGCCCAGCACATCGCCCAGCATGGCGAGCACCAGGCGCTTGCGATCCGCTGGCGCGAGCGCCGGCGCGAGACGCTGCTTGGCCTGCGCCAGGCACTTGACCGGCACGACGGCGAACGTCGTGGGTTTGCCCCCAGGCGAGCGGGTCATGAACGGTTCTCCTTGGCGGCGGTGCGCGCGTCCGTCAGCCGGCGGCAGAGCTCCACCGACGCGCGCGCCACCCTGATGCGGTCGTCCAGCGTGCGCATGATCGTGTCTGCGGTCAAGACAGGTAAATCCAATTCAGGGGCGAATTGCTGATCCGCCGTGTCCAGCAGGAAGCCGTCGATCAGGCCGCGGTAGTGCGCGACGATGCTGCGGACATCGGGCGCGAGGCCCAATTCGCCCATGATCTTGGCGGTCGGCCCCTTGATCGCCTGCCCGGCGACAATGGGTGTGACGGCAATGCGGGGTGCCGCGCATGCGGTGAGCGCGTCGCGCCAGCCGGGGATGGCGAGCATCGGGTCGATGCTGAGCCACGGGTTCGACGGACAAATGATGAGGCCCGCGAGGTCGGGTCGGCGCAGGGCGGCCAGGGCGGCCGGCGCGGGCGCGGCACGCTCGGCCCCGGCGAACGTGATCGCCTGCACTTTCGGCACACAACGATGCTCGACGAAATAGGACTGGAATGCGAGCCGCCCCCGATCCGTATCGACGAGGGTTGCCACCGGATCATCGCTCATCGGCACGATGGCCGGACCAATACCGAGGCTGCGGCGCAGATCGTCGGTGATCGCCGACAGCGTGTCGCCCCGACGCAGCCGCTCCGTGCGCAAGGCATGGGTCGCCAAATCCTGGTCGCCCAACTGGAACCACGTCGGCCCGCCCAAACGCGCGAGCGCGCCCATGAAGGCCCACGTCTCGCCCGCCAAACCCCACCCCTGCTCGGGATTGGCGAGCCCAGCGAGCGTATAGAGCACGGTGTCGATATCGGGCGAGACGTGCAGGCCGACGTGCGTGAAGTCGTCGGCCGTGTTGACCACGATTGTGAGGTTTTCAGCGGGAATGATCCGCGACAGGCCCAGCGCCGTCTTTGCGCCGCCGACCCCGCCGCACAGCGCTACCCAGCTCCCGTCGATGCCCGCACTCATGACGATCGACCCACGCTACCCATATCCTCTGATCGCATCAGCGCGCGAACTGACGGCGCAACACTTCGAACACGGTGCGCGCGGCTTGCGTCTCCCCCCCTTTGGGGCCCAATGGTTTGGGTTGGGGCCGCCAGCCATAAATATCGAAGTGGGTGAAGCGGGGCGACTTGGGCGCGAAGCGCTTCAAGAACATGGCGCCGACGATAGCGCCGGCAAACCCACCTTCGGAGACGTTGTTCATGTCGGCGACCGTGCTGTCGATCCATCCCTCGTAAGGTGTCGACAACGGCAGCCGCCAGACCGGGTCCCAGACGCGCGTGCCGGCAGCGGCCAGTGCGGTGGCCAGCGCCTCGTCATCCGTGAAGAACGGTTGCAGGTCGGGGCCGAGCGCCACACGGGCCGCGCCCGTCAGAGTGGCGAAGGTGAAGAGATAATCGGGCCGTTCTTCATCGGCCAGCGTCAGCGCATCGGCCAGAACGAGCCGTCCTTCCGCATCGGTGTTGCCGATTTCGACAGTTTTGCCCGAGCGGCTGCGGATCACATCGCCGGGCCGGAAGGCGTCGCCAGAGATGCTGTTCTCGGCCACTGCAATGATCACGCGCAGGCGCACGTCGAGTTTATGAGCGAGGATCATATGGCCGAGCGCCAGCACGGCCGCTGCGCCGCCCATGTCCTTCTTCATCAGCAGCATGCCACTCGACGGCTTGATATCGAGGCCGCCCGTATCGAAGCAGATGCCTTTGCCGACGATCGTCACCTTCGGGGCGTCGGCACGGCCGGCCGTGATATCGATCAGGCGCGGCGCACGGGGGCTCGCCCGACCGACGGCGTGGATCAACGGGAAGCCTTGGGCGAGGAGATCATCGCCGACGATGACGCGAATTTCAGCGCCATGTTCGGTCGCCAGCGCGCGGGCCGCCGTTTCCAGTTCCCCTGGACCCATATCGTTGGCCGGGGTGTTCACGAGATCACGGCCGCGCGACAGGGCCTCGACGATGGCGCGCACGGAGGCTTTGTCGATTCCCGACGGCAGCGCTAGACGGGGCAGCGCGTCGCCCTCGCCGGATTTATAGCGCCGGAAGCGATAGGCGCCGAGGCCCCAAGCGATCGCGGCCAGCGTCGGGTCCGTCACGTCGGATGCGATGCGCCAACTGCCCGCAGGCAAGACCGTAGGCAGAAGGCCAAGTAGAACGGGGCTCGGTTCGGCCCCTGCTTTGTCCGGCAGATCGCCCAGTCCGAACAGCGCGCCCGCGATGCTGCCATCTGCGCCGGGCACGATCAAATGCTTGCGCGCCGCGCCTTTGAAGCCACAGGCCGCAATCCAGGCCCGCTGCGCCGGCGTGAAATGCTGCAGGTCCCGCTCGAGCGACGCCGGACGCGCCAGCCAGATCGGGCGTGCATCGGCGGCGCTATCAGCGGCGAGGTATAGGGCGTCGGTACGATCGGCGCTGGTGCGTCCGTCCTGGTCGCTCATGGTTGTTCGGGTCCTCTCTGGTCCGCACCGTTTAAGCCGAAAGGAGCACGCAGCTCAACGGTCGTAACGAAACGGTAACACTTAAGCATTTATTGACGCATGTGCCGGAATATCACGGTCGAGCGCGGAACGAACAGCACGTCCCGCCGCAGGTTGCAGGAGCCGAGGATGCCTATTCGCGCCGCTGCGTCGAGAGCCAACGGCTCTGCCAGGACCTTGGGACCCATCGCATCGATCGCCTGCGCGTTAGTCCTGGGGGCCTGCTCGCAGGCCAGCGAATTCGGCTTCAGCAGCGCCGAATCCAAACTGGACACCAAGTCGGTCGCCTCGGTCGGGCCTTATGCGGAGCTGGAAAAAGCGACGCAGTATTGGGGCAACGAGCTCGGCAAGAACCCGCACGACGCCAAACCGGCCCTGGCCTATGCCCGCAATTTGAAAGCCTTGGGCCGCAAGCAGGAGGCGCTGGGCGTCCTCCAGTCGAGCTACCTGCATAACTCCGATGATCGCGAGCTTTTGTCCGAATACGGGCGTCTGGCCCTCGAAATGGGCCAAGTCGGCACCGCCGCCAAGATCCTCGAGCGCGCCGACGATCCAGGCAAACCCGACTGGAAGGTGTTGTCGGCACGGGGCACGGTTCTGGCCAAGCAGGGCCAATACAAGGAAGCCATCGCTTATTTCGAGCGCGCGCGCGCCATGGCGCCCGCCCAGTCCTCGATCACGAGCAACCTCGCCATGGCTTACGCCATGGATGGCCACGCGGCGAAAGCCGAAGGGCTGCTCCGGCACGCCGCCGAAGACCCCGCCGCCGACCCCCGCATCAGGCAGAACCTCGCGCTGGTGATCGGCCTCCAGGGCAGATCGACGGAAATGCAGGGCTCGTCCGAGGGGAACAATGCCGCCGCCACCGCGCTATCGGCGGCCGATCCCAGCTCTTGGATCGTAAATGTCTCGGCCGACGCCACCGGATCGCGCAACGCCACCGCGCTGGCGACGGGAAGCACAGGACGCGCCAAGCCGACGCGCTGAGACGAACGATCGTTTTAGCCATCGGGTTAGCGCGGCCCCGACGTCGCCAATCGAAACGCGTCGGATGTTCCACGCGTAACCCAACATCTGGGCCGAGGAGATCGCAGCGTTGGGTTACGCGCGAATCGCGCTCCGCACACCACATTGGCCCACGCCGGCCGCCGCGCTAACCCAACGGCCAATTGGATGGATTTCGGCTTATGGGCGGGCTGGTGCTGTTGGGTTGGTAGTGAGGTGAAAACGGCAAGGCGGCGGTGATCTCACGCACGGGAGGCAAGGGTGACGGAACACCCGGACTAGCGCTGCCGGGCGACGGTCTGCCTACTCCGCCGGCTCGGGCTTGCCACTTTTGCGGTTGGGTCCGCGCCCCTTCTTGACCCCAAGCTGTGCCCTGACATAGGCGCGCAGCACTGCATTGATGCGCGTTTGATAACCCCGTCCCTGTGTCTTGAACCAATCGACCACGTCGGCGTCCAGGCGCAGGTTGAGATGCTGTTTGGGCAGCGGTATCCCGACCTGCCACGCACCCCATTCGATAGTCTCATCCGGGTCGTCCTTGGTGAGCCGCTCGATGTCGGCATCAGTCATGGATTTCACTTTGGCCCAGTCGGTCCGATCCTTTCCTTGTCGGATCATCTCGTCGATCTGCTCAGCCGTATATCTGACGATACGCTCTTTCTTCTTCACGTCGCGCCCTCCGCGCTGAAATCAATCGAACCCGGCCGTTGCGCAGTGTCCAAATGATCGTTCATGCGTCCCGACAAGTTGCCGGTCGTGATGTGGCGCAGGCACACGCTCATCGAGCCGTAGGCGTGACCCCCACATCGGCAACCTAAACGCGCCGGATCGTCCACGCGCAACCCAACATCGGGACTATAAATCGTTGCATCGGTTGCCGTTTCGTCACATTTTTGTTCGGAACACGCATTACGCTTGAGCAAGAGCAAGAGCAAGAGCTGAGGTGGGGGGGGGGCGCGTGGGTACAAACCGGGCTGAGTCCTGACAGTTTAGACCGGGTTGATCCCTGACAGGCAAGCAAGGTTCGAATCAGAGGGAGATTCGAGCGATGCCCTTCAAGGGAAGCAGTCCTGTGGAAGAGCGTATCGCGTTGTTTCGGGAGTACGAGACGAAGGCCTTCACGGTGGTCCAGCTGTGCGAGCGCTTCGGCGTCGCCCGTCAG
>JANOKV010000627.1:0-14482 GCA_031419415.1 Hyphomicrobiales bacterium
CCGATGCGTTCGGCCGCCCGCGCAACGCGCTCGTTGCGGATCGGCACGACGACGGCGCACGACAGCGCCAGGGTGGTCGATAAAACCTCGCCCACCAACTGATCCATCGCCGCCGACCAAATTCCCTTTCCGCGATAGGCCTCCTCGCCGATGAAGAGGTCGCATTCCCAACTGCCGGGCGGCAGGTCGGCACTGGGTGCGCCACTGGCGGCGGCGTCCATACCTTGGCCGTAGCCGATCGGCGTACCTGCCAGGGTGACCATTCGGCAGATCGCGCCGCCGCTCGTCATCGCCAGCCGCATGCGGGCCTCGCCCACGGCCGCGCCGCCCCACCAGTCGGAGACGGCCGGCGTGCGCAGCCACCGCGCCACAAGATCGCGACCTGAGAAATCGATCGGCCGGAGGTCGACGGCGAGATTATCGCTCACGTCAGGGGCGCCGCCTCACGTCGCGCATCGCGGTCCGGGCGTCTCGGTGGCGCGCTGCCATTTGAACGTCTCGTTCAAGAACTTGACCACCTTGTAGCCTTTGACCTGAAGAACCTGGTCCTGCAACAGGCGAACCTCGAGGTCGAAGCTCTCGCCCTGTTCGGGATCGTAAATCCATCCATTGTCCCAGGAGCCATCGCGCTGCTGCTTCAAGCCACCGATGATCTGGAGACCGCAAATGGGAGAACCGCGTCGCGCCTTGTCGCTGTTCTGGCTGTCGACGAAGGGTTTGCCCGTTTTGTCGAGCGGGTCTTTCATCCACACGATGCGCCCGCACAATTCCGTGGCGCAGGGCACGATCTCGACGGCGCCTCGCCCGGTGTGATCGATCCACAGCCCGATCGGCCCATCCGGCACGGGCGCAACGACGGGGGCAGCCGGCGCGGCGGGCGTCGGCGATGCGGCTGACTTTTTGCTCGGTGTGGGCGCTTGCGCGCTTGCTGGTCCCGTCGCCGTTGCGCAGACGAGAACTGCGATAGCCAGGCTCGTCCAAAGTGGGGACGCGGCGCCGGCTCGATAATTAGTCTGGTGCATCAGGTTTCAACCCCATCCGTGGTGGAATCATTCAGAAATTCCGATGTTGTTTGGGGTATATACGACTGAATTTGGCAGCGGCAAGGCGACGCAAGTCTGTACACGACACTTGCGCACTCGCCTCTTCCTCCCGACTTGCACCGGCTAGGCCATCAGATAGTTTCGAGCACTTCGCCCCCGTGAAATGGGGATGGGCGCGACCTTTTATCTTGAATGCCGATAGCGAAGGTGGTTCATCTGCGGCTTCAAGCTTAGGCTCGCATTGACCCGAACCGAGCCAAGCCGTCGTTCAAGCTGCTGAATTCGCCTCTGACCTGCCACAGTGTCAGTGTAACCGGTGCTCAATGGTTCTCACCCTCGCCTACCGCAACCTCTTCCACGATCGGGTCCGTTTGACGGTCACCCTGATCGGCATCTTGTTTTCGATCGTGCTCGTGGCGGTACAGCTCGGGCTCTACCTCGGCGCGCGCAAGATGATCATCAGCATGATCGAGAACGCGAACGTGGAATTGTGGGTCACCTCCTATGGCGCCAAGAGTTTCGAGGAAGCGGGCACGTTGCCTGGGCGCGAACGCCACCTCACCTTGTCGGTGCCCGGCGTGCAAGCGGCCGAACCGCTGATAGCGAGCTTCGCCGAATGGCGTAAACCGAGCGGTGGATCGACCCTCGTCGTCGTGGTCGGCACCAATCCGACGACGGGCGCACTGGCACCCTGGAACGTGGTCGAGGGCAGAGCCGCCGATATCGAAGCCCCTGATGCCGTGGCCGTCGATCGCACGTACCTGGAAAATCTCGGCGCAGCCAAGGTTGGTGATACCGCCCAGATCGAGTCCACACGCGTCAAGATTGCGGCCCTGACCGACGGCATTCGTTCGTTCACCACCGCGCCTTACGTTTTCACGACGCTCGATCGTGCCCGCTCTATCATCTCGATGCCGAGCGAGCAGTCCACGTTCCTGATGGTCAAACTGGCGCCTGGGGCCGATGTCGAACTGGCCCGAGCCGCGATTCTGGAGCGGCTTCCGGGTCGCGAAGTGCTCACAAAGGCTGAATTTCGTGATCGTAGCCTCGATCACTGGCTGTTTGCGACCGGCGCCGGCATCGCCCTTATCGGCGGCGCGCTGCTCGGCATTCTGGTCGGCACCGTCATCGTCGGGCAGACGCTCTACTCCAGCACCAAGGACCACCTGAACGAATTCGCGACCCTGCGGGCGCTCGGATCCTCCTCGGGCTACATTCATCGCGTCATTCTCTTGCAGGCCGCACTCTCCGCCATCATCGGGTATCTGCTCGGCATGGCCATCGCACTCGGCGTCGTCGAATTGAGTGCCGGCTCCGCCCTGCCGATCGTCATGACCCCGGGCCTCGCCGCCACGCTGCTGGGCCTCACCATTGGGATGTGCGCCATCTCGGCATTCGCGGCCATCGTCAAAGTCACGAAAATCGATCCGGCCATGGTGTTTGCGCGATGAACCAGACCCCGGTCGTCGAAGCTCGCAATATCGTCATGGAACTGGGCCACGGCGCGGGTCGGGTGCAAGCCTTGAAGGGCGTCGATATCATCGTCCGTCCCGGCGAGCTGACGTTGCTGATGGGGCCATCGGGCTCCGGAAAAACCACGCTGCTGTCGATTATCGGCTGCATTCTATCGCCGACCGAGGGCACGTTGTCGGTCGCCGGCAATGCCACAGCTGGCCTCCAGCCCGAGGGTTTGGCGGCGCTGCGCCGCAAGCACATCGGCTATGTATTCCAGTCCTACAATCTCTTCCCCACGCTCTCCGCGCTGGAAAACGTCCGTCTCGCGCTCGACGTGCGCGGCTTCGACCGCGCCACCGCCGCCCGCACCGCGCGCGAGGCGCTGATCTCGGTTGGCCTGGAACACCGGTTGAATGCCTATCCCCGCACGATGAGCGGCGGCGAACAGCAGCGCGTCGCCATTGCGCGCGCCATCGCAGGTGAGCCATCCCTCGTGCTCGCCGACGAGCCGACTGCAGCGCTCGACAGCGAAAACGGCCAATCCGTCATGGCGTTGCTCGCCGAACTCGCCAGGGACCCGAAACGGGCGGTTCTCGCGGTCACTCACGATACGCGCACCATCGACTTTGCCAACCGGATCGTGAACATCGAGGACGGTAAAATCAAAGGCGAGCGCAAGCAGAAAACCAAGCAGGGCGCCCTACGGCCCGAGCCCAAGTCCTCGCGGGCGGCGCGGATCGGCAACCCGATCAAACAGGAGGCCTAGAGATTTTATGGCCAAAGCAAAAACCATCTTCATCGGCCTCTTCACCGCAGTGCTCATCGCGGGAGGCGCGGCGTTCGCGTTGACGAATTACGGCACGGCCCTGTCGGGCGCCACGCCACCCGCGCCCACACCGCCCAAACCGGAATGGACCGCCACCGCTCCCGGCCGGGTCGAACCCAAGGGCGGAGAAGTGCGTCTCAGCGCGTTGATGCCCGCGCGCGTCGCCGAAATCGCCGTCGGCGTGAACGACCGCGTGCGTACAGGAGACCTGCTGATCACGCTCGATGACGAGGACCTGCGCGCGCGCCTTACGGCCGCCGAGGCCGAAGTCGCTGTGCGTCGCCGTGATCGTGACGCGGAAACCACAGCGCGTCCCGCCCTCGACCGTCGCCAATCGGAAGATGCGGTGGCCGTCGCCGAGCGCGCCCTGCTGACACAACGTTTCGACCTCGACCGCATGATCAAGCAACGTCGCACCAACACCGCTGGCGTCACCGACGAGACGGTCACCACACAGCGCGCCACTGTCGCCAGCGCCGCCGACAAAGTGGAGCAGGAGCGAGCCGTCCATCGCCGTAATCAGACCGCCGCCAACATGCCGCAGCAGACGCGGCTCGAAGCGGCCGTCACTGCGGCGCGCGCCGACGTGCAGCTCGCCATCGCCGCGCTCGAGCGCACGCGTCTCAGAGCGCCCAGCGAAGGCACCGTGTTGCAGGTCCAGGTTCGCGTCGGCGAGTTGGCGTCGGCCTCTCCCGAACAGGCGCTCGTCGTGATGGGCGATCTATCGACCTTGCGGGTCCGCGCCGAAGTCGAAGAACGGGATCTGGCGAAGGTCAACGTCGGCCAAGCGGTAACCGTCAAGACCGATGCTTATCCCGGCCGCAGCTTCGCTGGCTCGGTGGTGTCGCTCGCGCAGTCGCTCAGTCCGGGCCGCATCTCCCAGAAGGGCCCACGCCGCCCCAACGATCACGACACACTCGAGGTCCAGATCGATCTCGAGGTCGGCAGCCCGCTGTTGCCGGGCATGCGCGTCGATGTCTTCTTCAAAGCCGACCAAACAGCAAAATCAGCCGCCGTCACACCGACGAAGTGAGCTGCTGTGAATTTGTCATCCCGCGATTTATTCGCCGGATCCAGCCCGCCGCATACGCAGCTTCCAGCCGTGGGAGAGCTCCCGGCAATAAATACCGGGATGACGACGATGGTCGGCTTCTCATTTCTGCTTCGCGCGCGCGAGGGCGGCGGCAAGGCTGGCGCGGACAGGGGCTGGCAAATCCGGATACCGCTCGAGCAGTTCGGCGCAGGCGTCGACCTCGCCGCGATCACATCGCGTCACCCCATCTTGCACTTCGTCCAAAAGGAGCTGGGCGGCGGCCCGCACGCCCGGTGCAATGCGAGGTTGGTCCACCAAGGACTGGCAGACCTCGAGATTTCCACGCCCGCACGCGAGATGACGCTGCTGTGCGTCGACCGCGGTCAGGCTCGCCGCGAGCACCCCGACACTCGACGCCAGTCGCATGACGCACACCCGACGCCGCCCCATCGCGGCGCGCGGGTTGCCGGTGCTCATGGGCGACCTACCGTCGTCAGGATGGGCGCGCGATCCGCATAATCCCATACGATCCGCGCGGCAGCCTCGCTCGGCGTACCCTCGGGGATGCGCATGCGGCCGGGCAGCTCGGCCAAAGCGGCCAACTGCGCCACTCGCGTCGGGCCGTCAGACATGACGTCGGTCAGCGCTGCTGCCAGTCGGTCGGCCGTGCATTCTTCCTGCACGTACTCGCGAAACACGTTCCGCCCGAGAATGAGGTTCGGCAGAATGATCGTCGTCGCCGTCGCCATTCGGCGCACGAAGAACGCCAGAACGGCATCGACTTTATAGCCCACCACCATCGGCGTCCCCGCGAGCCCCAGCTCGAGCGCCACGGTTCCAGACGCCGCCAACGCCGCGCGGGCGAGCTTGAAGGCGCGCCACTTGTCGGTCTCGTCGGACACGAGGTGTGGCGCGACGGGCCACTTGGCGACGCGAGCGGTGACGAGGTCGTGCACATGCCCGATCGTCGGGACGATGACCTGCGGGGTCATGCCCTGCTGCATCAAGCGTTCGATCGTCGCCCCGAAGACGGCGGCCAGTCTCTCGACTTCGGACCGCCGGCTGCCCGGCAGGACGACGAGCACAGGCTGGGTCGCGGAAAGTCCCAAGCGGTGCGCCAACGGCGCTGGATCGAGGCTCGCGATCCAGTCCATGCGCTCGATGAGAGGGTGGCCGACGTAGGTGCAGGGCGGTCCACCCAGCCGCGTATATTCTGCAGGCTCGAAGGGTAGCAGCGCCGCGACGTGATCGACGTAAGTGCGCATGCGCGGCGCGCGACCCGATCGCCACGCCCATACGCTCGGGCTCACGTAGTCGATGATCGGAATGTCGGGTCGGCGTCGACGCAATCGCCGCGCGATCGGGTGAGTGAATTCCGGACTGTCGATGATGACGACGGCATCGGGTTTGGCCGCAATCGCTGCGTCCACGGTCTGGCGGAGCCGACGAAGCAGATGCGGCAGGCGCACGAGAATGGCTCCGATCCCCATCACCGCCACATCCGACAAGGGAAACAGAGAGCGCAACCCTTGCGCCTCCATCAACGGCCCACCGACGCCCAGAAAACGCACGCGACCAGACCCTGCCGCCGACATTGCCGTCATCAGATTGGCGCCGAGCGCATCGCCAGAATGCTCACCAGCCACCAGAAAAATGGTTCGTTCGCGTCGCGGTTCGACATCGCCGATCGCGGGCGGCATCAGCGTTCACCCGCAAGCTGATCTGGGGACTGCGGCGGCGCCTCCGCCATCAGAAACACGCGCGCATCGTTGGCCCACCCGACGAGTTCGGCCCGCTTGGCCTCCGGTATCGGCCCGCCCAAACAGACGACGCCACCGAGCCCCGCCGTCATAAGTGCGCGAAAGACCTCGAGTGTCGGCAAGCCATCCGCCGCCTCGCCCTCTGTCTCGACAATATCGATCGCAAGCACGCCGATCTGTCCCTGAAACGTGCGCCTTCCCCAACTGGGATTGCGGCCCAGGCCCGCCACCACCCGATCGATCGGCAGCGCACCGGCAACGGCCAGCACATGCTCGCGCGCAATCACGGCGGCCCGTCCGGCCGCATGCGCGCGCAGCACCGGCATCAGCGTACGACCCACAGCGATATCGCGACGGTCGGCTGGCGTCGGCGCGCGGCGCGAGAGCACCGCGAGAACGGGCCAGTTCATCATCTCGGTGGGCGTGATCGGCAGCCGGTCGCGAACGGCGGCCGGCGCGATCGGCTCCAACCGTTGATCGATGCCGACGACGAACACGCCCTCGGCATCCGCTCGGCGAATGGTCTCCGCCCGTTCGATCATGACAGCGCGCCCCGCACCAACAGCGATCCCCGCGAGCCCAGCGGCTCGAATGGCTGCCACCGTGTCGGGCCCGATGGTCGGGAGATCGATGCGCATTTCCTGCGTCGGCTTGGCGAGCTTGACGAGGATGCCGCAGCGCGCGCGGCCCTCGCCCGAACCGCCCGCCGACAGGTCGCGCAGCATCGCATCTGTCCCGCGCACGCCTTCCACGGCGACGACGCCCTCGCCCGTCATCACCACGGCTTGGCCGACGTCGAAGGGACCGAGGTGAGCAATGAAACGGGCCGCCTGTTCAATCGATGCCAATTGCGCCGGTGACGGCGCGACCGCGCCCAACGTTCCAGCTCCCGCCAGCAGATGCGGCGCCACCTCGCCCACACCACGCACGTTAAAACCTTCGGCTTCGAAGAACGTCACCACCCGCCGCAACACGCTGTCGTCGCCGCCCCGCGTCAATCGCAGGAGCGTCGGCAGTCGCCGCAGCGCGCCGAAGTCGAAGCGCAAACGCTTGAGGTCGGGGCGCTGCAACGCGCCCGCGATCACGAGGTCGCGACAACCGGCCCGGCGAAAGCTCGCCAGTATGCGGCCGAGTTGGCCGAGATTGACCCACTGGTGGGGAAACTGCGCAACCTGCGCGGACGCGAAGCCTTCGATTGCCACGATATGCGTCTGGCGTCCGCCATCTCGCGCGGCCGCGGCGATATCCGTCGGCAACCGTCCTGCAGCGGCCAGAATGCCCAGCGGACCCATCGCAGCCGCCGTACACGAAGTGTCGTCCATCGCAACTGGCCTTCTAGTCGACCTGGCCCTGTCGCGGCGTGCACAACGACCGTTTGCCCCCGCCGGCTCGGATGAAGGCGACGATCTCCTGCACGACGGTATGGTCACCGTACTCGACCGCCACGTCCTCGACGCGCTCGGCCAACGTTCCTTCAGCCGCAAACAGCAAGCGATAGGCGCGGCGCAGGTTGTGGATCTGCTCGCGCTCGAAGCCCCGCCGATTGAGGCCGACGATGTTGAGGCCGGACAGGTGCGCGCGGTTGCCTTGGGCCATACCGTACGGGATCAGATCCTGATCGAGCGCGGACATGCCGCCCAAGAACGCATGCACGCCGATGCGGGCGAACTGAATGACGCCCGCGCCGCCGCCCAGGATCGCGTGATCGCCCACCGTGCAGTGGCCGGCCACCATGACGTTATTGGAAAAGATGACGTTGTTGCCGACGCGGCAATCGTGGCCGACATGACTGCTGGCGAGGAACGAGCAGCGATCGCCAACGACGGTCTCCATGCCGCCGCCCTGCGTGCCGGGGTTCATCGTGACGCCTTCACGGATCGTACAATCGGACCCGATCACCAGCGTCGACGGCTCCCCGCTGTATTTGAGATCCTGCGGCTGATGGCCGATCGAAGCGAACGGGAAGATTCGTGCGCGCGGACCGATGCGCGTGCGCCCATCGATGACCACATGGCCGATGAGCTCACAGCCCTCGCCGATTTCGACGTTGGGGCCGATCATACAATAGGGACCGATGCGGACACCGTCTCCCACGATCGCGCCGTCCGCGACGATGGCCGTCGGGTGGCGGTCAGGCTTTGACATTGGCAGGATCCACGAGCATAGCGCTTATCTCGGCTTCGGCGACGACCTGGCCGTTGACCTTGGCCTCCGTGTAGAAGCGCCAGACGGGTCCGCGGCTGCGAATTTTCTTCACGTGCAGATGGAGCTGATCTCCCGGCACGACCGGCCGTCTGAATTTGGCTTTATCGATACCCAGAAAGTAGACGATCTGGGGAATGTCGGTGACGCCCGCGTGATGCACACACAGCGCACCGGCCGTTTGCGCCAACGCCTCGATGATGAGCACGCCCGGCATCACGGGATAGCGCGGAAAATGACCCTGGAAAAACGGCTCATTGATGGTCACGTTCTTCAGACCGACGCAACTTTCGTCGCCGCGCATCTGGCTGATTCGATCGACGAGTAAAAAGGGATAGCGATGGGGCAACAGTTGCATGATCTGGGCGATCTCGACGCTCCCCAGCTCCTCGCGCGTTTCAGCCTCGTCCATCTCTCACTCGCTCCCGTCGCAAACTCGCGCGGCAATCCGCACGAGGCACTCGCATCCCGCTCATTCGGGTTCTCGATCGCTGTCTGACGCCGGCTTGGCGCGCGCCAACCGGGCGAGCATCGCGATTTCTCGCGCGAACTGGCGCAGCGGTCGGGCAGGCGTGCCACCCATACGCGCCCCCGCCGGAACATCGGCCGTCGGATGCGATGTGCCCGCGAGCTGGGCGCCCGCACCAATCTTGATGTGACCGACCGCGCCCGATTGCCCGCCCATGACGACGAAATCTCCAAGCTCAGTGGAGCCGGAGATGCCGACCTGCGCGACAATGACGCAATACCGTCCGATGACGACGTTGTGCCCGATCTGGACGAGATTGTCGATCTTCGTCCCCTCGCCGATGATCGTATCCTTGAGGGCGCCGCGATCGACGGTCGAGTTGGCCCCGATCTCGACGTCGTCGTGAATGACGACGCGCCCGATCTGGGGAACTTTGAGGTGCCCCTCGCGACCCATGGCGAAGCCAAAGCCGTCCTGCCCGATGCGCACGCCCGCATGCACGATGACCCCGTCGCCGACGAGGGCATGCGTGATGGCGGCCCCCGCGCCGACATAGCAGTTACGCCCGATCACGACGCGATACCCGATCACGGCGTTGGCCGCGATGCGCGTGCCGGCCCCGATCCGCGCCTCCCGCCCGATGACGGCGCCTGGCTCGATGACCGCCCCGGCGTCGATGTCTGCCGTCGGGTGGATCAGCTCCGCGCGATCGGCGGCGAAATCGGCCGCTTTGGACGTCATGGCGTCCGGATAGAAAAGTTGCAGCACCAGCGCGAACGCGCGATAGGGCGCCTTGGTAACAATCGCAACCGTACCCGCCGGGAGCCGATCGACCAGGACGGGCGCGACCAGGCAAAAACCAGCGCCCGTTACCGACAGGGCGTCGAGATACTTCCGATTGTCGATGAAGGACACATCCCTGGGTCCCGCGTCGGCAAGTCCGCGCACGTCGTGAACGAGGCTGGCCGGATCAGCGCCGTCAGCCGGCACGCCGTTCACGGCTCTCGCCACCTCGGCGAGCGTAAAGGGTCCGGCTCGCTCGAAAAAGCCTCGGTGTTCCATGGGAATATCGTCCACGTCTCGAACCTGCTGGCTCACTTAGAGCCGGAGACGGGTCCGACAGCAAGCGTTGCTGTCGGACGTTCCGCGCGGCTGGAAGCCACACGGGGTAGCACCGAATGTCAGATCGCCGCGCACCGCCGACGCCCAACCGCCCGCAATGATCAGAACTTCGTGCTGGCGCCGAAGCGGAACAACTGCTCGTTGTCGTAGGCTTCTTTCATGATCGCCCAGCCCAGATCGGCACGCAGCGGTCCGAGCGGCGAATCCCAGATCAAACTGGTGCCAGCCGACACACGGATTTTCTGGGAGTCGGCAATGTTCACAGTTGAGCCCATGATCGGATCGAGAGTGCCATGCAGCGCCTTGATCCCGCTGGGCACGCCGAACAGTGAGCCGGCGTCGACGAACACGGCGCCCTTTATGCCCAGGTCATCGGGAACAAATGGTAGCGGGAAGCGGACTTCCGCTGTCGCTGCCCAATAGGTCTGGCCACCCAGAGCGTCACCTGTCGACAGATCGCGCGGGCCGTAGCCAGCTCTATTGAAGCCACGAACCGTTTCACCACCCTTATTGAAGAGGTCGATCAGGCGCACATCATCGCCACCCCAGCCCTCGATATGGCCGCCCATGAGACGACTGACGAAGGTGATTTTCTCCGTGATCGGAAAGTAATACCGACCCTCGGCCAGCAGGCGCACGTACTGCACGTCGCCACCGACGCCAGCGAACTCGGCACCCGCCGTCAGGAAGAAACCGCGGTTGGGGTTCTTGGGATGGTTGCGCTTGTCGAAGGTAATCGACGTGCCGACCAGCGAGGTCAAGAACTCGCCTTCCGCCAGCCGGATCGCCCGGGAGGCGACACGCCCGTCATCGGCCAACGATTTATCGACGTTGTAGATCTCGTCCCGTGACAGCGCGTAGTTCGTATTGAGCCACAAGTTCTCCGACAGCGGGAAGCCCAGCCGAACGCTTGCGCCCGTCTTTCGCGCATTGAACCGCTGCGTGCTCGATTGCATCGTATCCTTGTGGAACACGTCGAAACCAGCGGCGATGTTGCGATCGAGGAATCTGGGCTCCGTAAAGCTCAAGTCGATTTGCATGCGCGATGCAGAACCCGACAGGCGCAGGCGCAGGAACTGGCCATTGCCCATCAAATTGCGCTCGGTCAAGCTGATGTCGCCGATCGGTCCTTCGCTCGTCGAATAGCCCGCTCCGAAGGACAGCTCGCCCGTCGGCTGCTCGAACAAATCCACATCGAGGATGATGCGATCTGGCGCCGAGCCCGGACGTCGCTTGACTTCGACCGTCTTGAAGAACCCGAGGCCTTGCAGGCGCTTTTTGGCGCGATCGACCATCAACGGGTTGAACGCATCGCCTTCGGCGAGCCTGAATTCGCGACGGATGACGTGATCACGCGTGCGCGTGTTGCCTATGATGTTGATCCGCTCGATGTAGACGCGCGGACCTTCATCGATCACGTAGGTCAGCGAGATCTTACGCGCAGAGGCGTCCCGATCCGCTTTCGGCCGAACTCTGGCGAAAGAAAAACCCGTCTCGGAGACGGCCAGCGTCATTTTCTCGGCCGACTTATCGATGTCGGCTGCGCTATAAACTTGGCCAGGCTTCGTCAGCAGGTCACCGTAGAGCCGGTCTGTCTTGACGCCTTGCAGGCTGCTCTCGATGCGCACATCGCCGAAGGTGTAGATATCGCCTTCTTCCACCACGAAGGTGATGAAGAAGCCGGTACCGTCGCGATCGAGATCGGCATTGGCCGACACGATGCGCACGTCCGCATAGCCGTTCTTGAGATAGTACTGGCGCAGCAATTCCCGATCGAGCGCCATGCGGTCTGGATCGTAGAACGCGGTGCCCTTGAGGAAATCGAACCAGTTCTGCTGCGTCGTCGTGATGATGTCGCGCAATTGCGAATCGGAGAAGGCCCGATTGCCGATGAACTGGATGCTCTTGACCTTCGTCGCCTTCGCTTCGCTAATTTCGAACACGACATTGACGCGGTTCTGGTCGAGTTCGATGATCTTGGGTTCGACCGTGGCCGCGAAATAACCTTGCCGCCGGTAAACGTCCAAGATCCGCTGCACGTCACCCTGCACCTTGGCGCGGGTATAGACGGCGCGGGGCTTGATCTGAACTTCGCTCAAGAGCGACGCTTTTTCGACTGCGGAGATGCCCTCGAATGCGACTTGATTGACCACTGGGTTCTCGACGACGGCCACGATGACGACGGCGCCCTGCCTGTCGACCTTGACGTCGGAGAACAGGCCCGTCGCAAACAACGCCTTGATGCCTTGGCTCATCTTGCCCGAATCGAAGGCGTCACCCACCGAGAACGGTAGATACGACCGCACGGTTTCTGGCTCGACGCGCCGATTGCCCGTGACCTGAATGTCGCGAATGCGCCCGTCCTGCGCCAGGACGCTATTGGAACGACCGTCGACGCCGACAGTCACGCCAACTGACGCCAACAGCACCAGAATAATCGTTGCTACTCTGGGTCCCCCGACCCATCCCGTCCGAAACTTTGGCATTCTGTAAGTCTGCCTTTCGGTTCGCCGATCCCCCTGTCGTCGCACACAGACCCAATCGGCGTCAGGTCGATGCGTCGTCGCAATACGGCGCCTAGCGTTGGCGCTCTACCCGTTCTACCGGCAACAAGACCTCGAGAGCCCAGCGCCGGTAGCGCGGTCGTTGCCTGATGTTTAACGCCTCAGTAACCACCTTGGAAGTGGCAAGAAAGCACCACGACAACAGAAACGAGCCCAAGCCATAACTCGCTCTCAAACCAACCCGAGTTTGCGCATGATATCCCCGAGAATCGCCGCAAACATCATCGTCCCGAGAACCGCCATTCCGATCTTGAAACCGATCTCCTGGTTGCGCTCATTCAGAGGTTTACCGCGAATGGCTTCCAACGCGTAAAACACGAGATGCCCGCCGTCGAGCAGCGGAATCGGCAACAAATTCATCACTCCGAGCATGATCGAGAAGATCGCAAGCCAGCTTACGAAGCCCGACCACCCACTCTCCACGGCGTACTTCGACATCTCGGCAATCGCGATCGGGCCGCCGAGTTGGTCCTGCTTTTCGAACGACAGCACCTTGGCGATGGCGCCCGGCAGGCGCGGAATGCCGCGGAAGATCTCTTCCGTGAAAAACACCAGCTCGCCGACGCTGAACCGAACCGACTCTGCAAGCCCGTAAACGACGTCCGGATCGGCTTTGGGAGATATACCGATTCGCCGCCCGGGACGATCCCCGATCGGCTCTGGAACCGCCGTAAGTTTCAATTGTTCAGAACCTCTCTGAACAAGGATCACGATGGCTGCGCCGGTGTTGCTGCCGATAATCTGCTGCAGATCGGCGAAATGCCGGATCGGCTTGCCGTCGATCGACAGGATGCGATCATCGGTCTGAAGGCCCGCCGTCATTGCGGCACTGTCGGGCTGCACACGGCCGACGCGGGCGGGGATAGACGCCCCGATCCCGATATCGCCCAACTCGATGACGCCGCCGAGCAAGCTCGGTGACTCGCGACGCACAGGGGTGACGGTCGTCGCCACGCGCTTGCCGTCGCGGTCGAGAACCAGAGCAACGGGGTTATTCGCATTGCGATTGATTTCGCGCTGCAGTTCGACCCAGCGGTAGATGCTCTGGCCGTTCGCCTCGACGACCAGGTCGCCCGGTTTCACGCCAGCGGTTTCAGCGGGGCTCCCCGCGCGCACGGTGTCGACCCGAGACGGGTTGCCATCGACACCCAGCAGCCAGAACGTACAAAAAAGGAAAAAGACGGCCGAGACGATATTGAAGGCGGGGCCCGCAATGACAACCGCTGCTTTCTGGTGCAGCGGCTTGGTGTGGAAAGCACCGTCGCGCTCGGCGGCGCTCATTTTATCGAGATGGTCCTTTGATGGGGCGCTGGCCGCGTTCTCATCATCGGCGAACCGAACGTAGCCCCCAAGCGGGATCCAGGCGAGCTTCCATCGCGTGCCATGGCGGTCGGTAAACCCGCAGATTTCGCGGCCGAACCCAATTGAAAACGCTTGAACTTTAACGCCGCACCAGCGTGCGACCAGAAAATGGCCGAGCTCATGAATGAAAACCACGATCGTCAGGACGAGAAGTAATGAGATCGAGGATGAGAGGAAATTCGAGATCGAGGGGGAGAGAAAATTCCAAATCGTTCCCAAGGCATGCTCCTATTCAGCGACGTCGGCTAGAGATCAGGCTGGCCATGCCCTATGCGCAATTCTCATGCCATGCAGACGTCATATGTCGACAGACTTGCCCAGCCGTTGTGCCGATTTCAAGACGCTCGATGCCGCGTTTGCTCCCTCAAGCCTGCGACATTCGAGCCAAAACGCGCCACTTTCCGCCATTTTCACCGTACTGCCCGTCAATTCCACCGCAAAATTCCACTCGCTGGCGATTTGATATTGATGAGCGCCCCGAGGAGCCCTGCCGCAATGGCGGCCACGATCAGGCCATCGACCCGATCCATAAACCCGCCATGTCCCGGAATGAGCCCGCTCGTGTCCTTGACCTGATGGCGCCGTTTCAGCGCCGATTCCATCAGATCGCCAGCCTGTGAGACGAGAGCCAGGCCCACGGCGATTA
>JANOKV010000628.1:0-10977 GCA_031419415.1 Hyphomicrobiales bacterium
CTCTTTCAGCCGGGCTATTGAAGAAACGACGGTATCCTTGTGTCGGGCCGTCCGAATGGATCATAGTCGGCCCACGATGAAGCTCGACTCGAAATATTTCGACAGCATCCGGATTTCGCCCCGGAAAGCGGAGGTCAAACCTCCGCCCGTCGGCGCGTGCCAATGGAAAGGCTGCCTTGCGCCCGGCGCGCACCGCGCGCCGCGGGGTCGTGGGCGGGATGGGCAGTATTTGGTGTTTTGCCTCGACCATGTGCGGCAATTCAACGCGTCTTACAACTACTTCCAGGGCATGAGTGACGAAGAGGTCGCCGACTTTCAGAAGAGCTCCATTACGGGCCACCGCCCCACCTGGAAGCTCGGCGAGAACGGCACGCAGGCGACGAATGACCCGCAACCCGGCGAGCCGCGCAGTGCCCGCTTCGCGCGCAAAACTGCCGATCCTCACGATTTCCTGGGCGCCGGTCGCTCGGCACCTGGCGCTGGTGACGAAGCTCCGCGCCGTGTTTTGAAGTCGTTGGAGCGCAAGGCGCTCGAGGCGCTCGACCTGCCCGAAACGGCCGACAAAGTCGCCATCAAGGCGCGCTTCAAGGAGCGCGTCAAACGCCACCATCCCGATGCCAACGGTGGCGATACGGGTTCGGAAGAGAAGTTGCGTGAGATCATCCGAGCCTATAACTATCTCAAGCAGGCAGGTCTGGTCTGATCTGGCTCACCTTATGAAATTCCGGCGCCATCTGCCCTCTCGAGCGGCAGCGCCGCCGCGAGGCAACTTGATCGGGAATTACCAGACAATGCGCGCATCAACTGAAGCCGGCGTCGCCGGTATGCCGGAAACGAAAGTGTCTGCCCGCCAGATGTTCGGAATCGATTCCGACCTGGAAGTGCCGGCCTATGCCAAGACCAGCGAGCACGTTCCCGACCTCGATCCCGACTACCTCTTCAACAAAGAAGTGACGCTCGCGATCCTGGCCGGGTTCAAGCACAATCGCCGCGTCATGATCCAGGGCTATCACGGCACCGGAAAATCCACCCACATCGAGCAGGTGGCGGCCCGCCTCAATTGGCCCTGCGTGCGCGTCAACCTCGACAGCCACGTCAGCCGCATTGATCTCATCGGCAAAGATGCAATTGTGCTGAAGGACGGCAAGCAGATCACCGAATTCCGCGAGGGCATCCTGCCCTGGGCGCTGCAGAACAACGTTGCGCTGTGCTTCGACGAATACGACGCTGGCCGGCCAGACGTGATGTTCGTCATCCAACGCGTGCTCGAAGTCTCGGGCAAGCTCACGCTGCTCGACCAGTCGAAAGTCATCCGTCCGCACCCCGCCTTCCGACTGTTCTCGACGACGAACACCATCGGTCTGGGCGATACGTCGGGTCTTTATCACGGCACGCAGCAGATCAACCAAGGCCAGATGGACCGTTGGTCGATCGTCGCGGCCCTCAACTATCTGCCGCACGACGACGAAGTCGGCATCGTGTTGTCCAAAGCCAAGGCCTACAACAAGAGCGACGCCAAGAAGAAGGTCATCAACAACATGGTGCGCGTCGCCGATCTGACGCGTTCGGCCTTCATCAACGGCGACCTGTCGACCGTGATGAGCCCGCGCACCGTGATCACCTGGGCGGAGAACGCGGAGATCTTCGGCTCCGTCGGTTTCGCCTTCCGACTGACTTTCATCAACAAGTGCGACGACCTCGAGCGTCCGCTCGTGGCCGAGTTCTACCAGCGCTGCTTTGGCGAGGAACTGCCCGAGTCGGTGGCGAACGTGGCTTTGGCGTGAGGGTCAGCAGCGTGGCGGGGCTCGTTTGGGAAGGGTCACGGTTGACGCGCAGGATAGGCTGTTAGCCACTGCCCTGCTGAGATGGTAGCCATATCTGTCGCACCGTCAGGCGTCAGGCATGGTAGCTGGCACGCGTTACGGTGATATTTTTCGGGACTGCCACCGGACTGGATCGCGCGATGGGTAAGACCGTCATCAGACCAAACGATGCGCACTCGACCACGCGGTACGAGGACGACCTCTTTACGTGGGCACAGGAGCAGGTGGCGCTTTTGCGCCAGGGACGTTTCGATGAAATCGATGCCGTCCACATTGCAGAGGAATTGTCCGACGTGGGGAACGAGCAACTCGACAAGCTCGAAAGCGCGATTGCCGTGCTGACCATGCACTTCCTCAAATGGGACTACCAACCCGATCGACACTCCAGGAGTTGGGCGCTGACGATCGCCGAGCAGCGTCGACGCATAGAAAAACTCTTGAAGAAAAATCCGGGCCTCAAATCTCAACTGGAGGAGGCCGTCGCGGATGGTTACGCTGATGGCCGCAATCGCGCATTGATCGAGACCGAACTGGCTTACGATGCGCTTCCCGAAACCTGCCCCTACCCGTTCGAAGATTTGATGGCGCGGCCAATCGAGTTCACAGCGGATCGTGCGAGCTGAGACGGAACGGCGCAACTGAGCCAACGACGAGACCCCATGGCCACTCCACCGAAGAAAAAAGAGCCCCCCTCCGAGCCGTTCAAGCGGGTATTGGGCCTCGCCACCCGCGCCATCGCGGGCGACGATGAGTTGAACGTCACCTACGCGCCGGGCAAACCCGAGCTCGACGGCAAGAGCCTGCAATTGCCCGAGCCTTCGCGTGTGCCCTCGGCCAAAGAGATCGCGGTCATTCGCGGCTGGGCGGACAGCTTCGCGCTGACGGCGGCGCAGCACGACGAGAAGCTCCATCGAAAATTAGCGCCGACCGCGGGTCCCGCACGTACCGTCTTTGAGGCGGCGGAGCGCGCGCGCGTCGAATCTCTGGGCGCGATCCGCATGTCGGGCATGGCCAGCAACCTCACCGCCAAGATCGAGGACCAGTACGCCCACGGCCGCTACCTCGGCGTCACCGAGCGTACCGATGCGCCGATCGAGGATGCGGTCGCGCTGTTGGTGCGGGAACGCCTGACGGGGCTCGCGCCTCCCGACAGCGCCAAAGCGCTCGTCGACGTGTGGCGTCCCTTCGTCGAGGAGAAGGCCGCCAAAGCCTTCGCCCAGATGGACAGGCTGGTCGAGGATCAGGCCAAGTTCGGTCGCCTGTTGCGCGACGTGCTCAAATCGCTCGATCTGACGGAAGAGCTGGCCGAGGGCGAGCAGCAGGAGGGCGACGAGAACGATCAGGAGCCCGAGGGTTCGGAGTCGGAGTCCCAGGAGAGCGGCGAAAACGACGACGGCGAGGACAGCTCCGACGAGCAGCGCTCGGAGGGCGAGGACGGCGAGAGCGCCGAAGCCGAGGCTGGCGACACTGACGAATTCGAGACCGAGACCGACGGCGACGAGATGGCCGACACGAAGGAACCGTGGCGGCCCAACACCAGCGTTCTGGATGACCCCGAGCGCTTCGGCTACAAAGTTTTCAGCCGCGTCAACGACGAAGAGATCGCCGCCGAAGACTTGTCGAACCCCGAAGAACTCGATCGCTTGCGCGCGTTCCTGGACAAGGAGCTGCGCAACCTGTCGGGCGCCGTCGCGCGGCTTGCCAATCGGCTTCAGCGCAAGCTGCTCGCGCAGCAGAACCGCTCGTGGGAATTCGACCTCGAGGAAGGCGCGCTGGATGCGGCGCGGCTCACGCGCATCATTCTCGATCCGATGTTCCCACTGTCCTTCAAGCGCGAGCAGGACACGACGTTCAAGGACACCGTCGTCACGCTGTTGCTCGACAACTCGGGCTCCATGCGCGGCCGGCCGATCATGGTGGCGGCGACCTGCGCTGATCTGCTCGCCCGCACGCTCGAGCGTTGCGGCGTCAAGGTCGAGATCCTGGGCTTCACGACGCGCGCCTGGAAGGGCGGGCAATCGCGTGAGGCGTGGCTGGCCGCCGGCAAACCGTCGAGCCCCGGCCGCCTCAACGACTTGCGCCACATCGTCTACAAGACTGCCGATCAGCCCTGGCGGCGCGCCAAGCGGTCGCTGGCGCTGATGATGCGCGAGGGCCTGCTCAAGGAGAACATCGACGGCGAAGCGCTCGCGTGGGCGCACAACCGTCTGCTCGGCCGGCCAGAACAACGCCGCATCCTGATGATGATTTCCGACGGCGCGCCCGTCGACGACTCGACGCTGTCGGTCAACACCGGTTGCTACCTCGAGCGCCACTTGCGCCAGGTCATCGAGGAGATCGAAACGCGTTCGCCCGTCGAGCTGATCGCTATCGGTATCGGTCACGACGTGACCCGCTATTATCGCCGCGCCGTCACCATTACCGATCCGTCGGAACTGGCCGGTGCGATGACCGACAAGCTGGTCGAGCTGTTCGAGGAAAAGGGCGCGCATCAGTCTGCGCCGTCACGCGGACGCGGCGGCGGGGGCCAGCGGCGCGCGGCACATTGAAAGCGGCGCGCCGGTCGTCGAGGCGCCACCCCCACAGCGGTAAACGGAGCGCCCGCGCCCGATAGGCTGCGCGTGACGCGGGTGCATTGGCGTCGCTCGCCCCAAACGCGACAGGAGCTTCGATGCGCCTCACGCCTCGCTCGATGACCCTCAGTCGCCGCGCATACCTGACTGGAACGGGGGTCGCACTCGCGCTCGGAGGCCTGACCCACGCACGCCCCGCCGCCGCCGCGCCCAAGTCATCGGAGCCTCGATCGATCGACATCACGGCGCGGTCGATTGCGAATTTCTCACGCACCGACGCCGGCAAGCGGCGTTTCGGCAGTCTCGAGTTTCGCGGCGGCCTGGTGCTCGCGTCATCGGACCCGGGTTTTGGCGGACTGTCGGGCCTGATCGTCGAGCCGGATGGGCGCCGTCTGCTGTCGGTGTCGGACGAAGGCATGTGGCTCGCCGCCACGCTCGTTACGGACAATGGCCGCCCGTCTGGTCTCACCGCGGCCCGCATGGGCCCCTTCCGCGCACTGAGCGGCCGCCTGCTCGACCGCAAGCGCGATCTCGACGCGGAGGCGCTGGCCCTGGTCGAGGGCAACCTGACGCGCGGCACGGTGCTGATCGGGTTCGAGCGCAATCATCGCATCGGCCGCTTCCCGATCGTCGACGGCGTCGTGCACCCCCCCGTCGGCGTCTTGAAGCTACCGCCCGAAGCCCGCCGCATGCGCGCAAACAAAGGCTTCGAGGCGGTGGCCATTCTTCAAGGCGGCCCGCACAAGGGAGCGATCATCGCGTTTTCGGAGCGGTTTCCCGACACCCCGACCCAGCACACGGGTTGGCTGTGGATCGGGGGCGAGCCGCGCGCGGTGGCCTTCCCCGACATCGACGGGTTCGAGGTGACCGACGCCGCCGCCCTGCCCGACGGTGCGCTGCTGGTGCTCGAGCGCCGCTTCCGCTGGACGGAAGGCGTGAAAATGCGCATCCGCCGCTTCCCCGCCGACGCCATCCGGCCCGGCGCGATGCCCGTAGGCGAAACCCTGATCGAGGCCGACCTCACCGCCGAGATCGACAACATGGAAGGCCTCGCCGTCCACCGCACCGCCACCGGCGAAACCCTCCTCACCCTCCTCTCCGACAACAACTTCAACCCGGTTCTGCAACGGACCGTGCTGTTGCAATTTGCGGTCGTGGGGTAGGGGGGCGTGGCGGCTCGACGGAGAAATCGAGCGCACGGTCGTAGGGCGCAATAGCCCACTTCGGGCGTATTGCGCCGCGCCACACGCGCCGCATAATGGCGCTTGCCGATCGTGACGCTCCCTTCGGGGAACGGGAGCGAAGCAGGCTGGGACATCGCCCAGCCCCGGCGCAATACGCGCAGGCGCTATTGCGCCCTACGGGCCACGCAGCTCCACCGGCGCCCGATGCCACATCGAACTTTAGCTGGCACATGTCCGAAAATGTATGGCACCGCTCCCCCTCTCGATCGACCCCAGCAGACACCCCCCTACTGCGCCCAGAACTCCACGAAGGCATATCCGGACGAGGTGGCTTTGCTGTCGAAGATGCGGGAGCGGTAGCTGACTTGGAGTTCTTTGATCGACCGGGCTTTCAGGGTCGGGACCGTGTAGGACGCGCCGGCTTCGACGGCGTTGCCGACGGAGATCACGTCGGTCGAGTTGTCGCCGTAGACGATGGTCAGCTTGTTCAGCGTAATGGCGCGGTCTTTGACGTCGAGGCGAATGCGGTTGAAGCCGCGATTGCGGTGCACCAGGACCGTATCGGTTTCATAGCCCAACCCCTTCTTGACGGAGATGAACTTCGGCTGCTGGCCGCCGAGGTAGAGCCAGCCCTTGTTGGCGCCGTGCCGGAAGGCCTCACCTGCATAGGTGATCTGGCCCGATCGCCCGCCGACCAGCGTCGGTTTGTACCACCCTTCCGCATATTCGCCATAGACTTCGACGCGCGCCTTGCCGCCAAAGCCCGGCCGCGAGCGATAGCTGAGTTGGATTTCCCGGATGAAGCGGTCGCCCTTCAAGTCGAACCACTTCGTGCGCGCATTGGCCGGCACGTTGGCCTCGAGCTCCAGGATGTCTGGCTCGCCGTTGCTGTAGATGACGCGCAGCTCTTTGAGGAAGATGTCGTTGTCGTGCACGCGCAGGCGGATCTTGTCGAACTTGCCCAGTTCCGCGCCGACCCGGATCACGTCGCGATCATTGATGAAGCCGACGCTCTGGACGCCAAACAGCACATCGCCGCCCGCTGCATCCGGCCCCGTCGGGATGATGACGACCGAAGCAGGCCCGCTGCTGTTGTCGCGTGCAGCGGTGGGGGGCTCGGGCGCATCGCCGGGCCGCGTGCCTGGACCTACGGCGATATCCGACGGGAGCCGCTTGGCGCGCGCCGCACGCTCGCTCGTCACGCCGACGACCCGCAGGCGCGCCCGCTGGTTGTCTCCCGAGGTCCGGTAGTGGACGATCACCTCGTCGATGAACTTCTCGGGGCCCCGGCCGTTATCGGGCCCGATCAGGCGCGTGCGGATCGTGTACCTATCGAGCTTGATGGGGCCGCCAGCATCCTCGATGTGCTTGCTCCCGTCGGCGTAGATCACTTCCACCTTGGCGATCTCGGCGGACGTGCCATCGAGCGCATAGATGCGCACGGCTCTGAACTTTCCAATGATCTCCGAGGTGTCGATCTGGTCGGCTTCGGGCAGCGCCCTGGCGGATTTATCCTCGCTCAGGACCGCCTCGATCGTCTCGGCGGTGGCCGGCGAAAGGGCGCCGAGCAGCAGTAGCGCAAGCGCGACATGCCATAATTTGCGCAGCATGGACCCACTCCCCCGGCGGTTGGAAACGTACGCACAACTCGACGAGTTGTTTAGCCTACCCAGCAGGGGCGAAAAAGGCTATTCGCCCTCCATACACGGCATACCCGAACCGGAGCGCGGCGATGTTGCTCCCGAGCAACTGACGCGATATGCAACGGCACTGACCGCGCGGGCTGTCGTCGCCGGACACGTCATTCGACTTTATTTTTCCGCCACGAGGACATCACGATGGCAATAGCCCGCACGGAGCAAGAGGCCGGCAATGTCGCAACGGCGATTGCCATTCTCCGGCAGCGCTTCGGCGACCGGGTGCAGACAGGCGAGGCCTTGCGCCGGCAGCACGCGCACACGTTGACGTGGCTGCCCAATGAACCACCCGACGCCGTCGTGTGGCCGCTGTCGACCCAGGAGGTCTGCGATATCGTGCAGATCGCCTCGACGCATCGCGTGCCGATCATTCCCTTCGGGGCAGGCACCTCGCTCGAGGGTCACGTCAACGCGCCGCGCGGCGGCCTGTCGCTCGACTTCGGCCGCATGAATGAAATTCTCGCCGTCAACGACCGTGATCTGGACTGCGTCGTGCAGCCCGGCGTGTCGCGTCGCCAGCTCAACGAATACCTGCGCGATATGGGGCTGTTTTTTCCCGTCGATCCGGGCGCGGAAGAGGCCACCATCGGCGGCATGGCGGCGACGCGTGCGTCGGGCACCACTGCGGTGCGCTACGGCACCATGCGTGAAAACGTGCTCAACGTGACGGCGGTGATGGCGGACGGCTCGGTCGTGCGCACGGCGCGCCGCGCGCGCAAATCGTCGGCGGGGTATGATCTGACCAAGTTGATGGTCGGCTCGGAAGGCACGCTCGGCATCATGACGGAGCTGACGGTGCGCCTCTACGGCATCCCCGAGTGCGTCATCGCAGCGGTCTGCCCATTCGAAACGCTGGAAGGCGCCGTCGACTCGGTCATCCAGGCGATCCAACTCGGCCTGGGGTTGGCGCGCTCCGAGCTGTGTGACGAGATCCTGATCGCGGCCATGAACACGCACGCCAAGCTGTCGCTCGAGGAACGGCCGACGCTGTTTTTAGAATTCCACGGCACGGAAGCCGCCGTGCGCGAGCAGATCGTGCGCTTCGAGGAGATTGCCCGCGCCGAGGGCGCCATCCGCTTCGACTGGGCGGAGCGCGAAGAAGACAAACGCAAACTCTGGAAGGCGCGCCACGAAGGCTTCTGGGCGATCAAGAGCGCCTACCCCGGCCGTGACGCGCTGGCGACCGACGTTTGCGTGCCGATCTCGCGGCTTACCGAATGCATCCGGGAAACACAGGCCGACATCCAGAGCCACGGGCTGATCGCGGCCATTATCGGGCACGTCGGCGACGGCAATTTCCACACTCAACCGATGTTCGACATGGCCAACCCGACAGAAGTGGCGGCGATCGAAGGCTTCCTGAAGCGGCTCGCCGAACGGGCGCTGGCGATGGACGGCACGTGCACCGGCGAGCACGGCGTTGGCCAGGGCAAGATGAAATATCTCGACGCCGAGCACGGCGCAGGGCTCGCCGCCATGCGCGCTATCAAGCACGCCTTCGACCCCCTCGGCATTCTCAACCCCGGCAAGATCATCGGCGCGTGACGCTGCGTGCTCCTAGAACCGGTTTCCCGTCCACGCGAGGCCCCGTAAGCCATGACGATCCAACCGCTCTCCGGCATCCGCGTGATCGACCTGACGCGCGTTTTGTCGGGTCCCTTCTGCACGATGCTCCTCGGCGACATGGGCGCCGATGTCATCAAGATCGAGACCGGCCAGGGCGACAGCGTGCGCGTCGCCGGCGCCCAAAAAGAGGGTTTGAGCTGGTATTTCGCGAGCTTCAACCGCAACAAGCGGTCCGTGGTTCTCGACCTGCGCAAGGACGAGGGCAAGGCCATCCTGGCAAAACTACTCGGCACGGCCGACGTGCTGGTGGAGAATTTCCGCCCTGGCGTCCTAGCGGAAATGGGCTTCGATGCCGCACGGCTCGAAAGCTTGAACCCACGCCTCGTGGTGGCCAGCATCAACGGCTACGGCTCGACGGGGCCTTACGTCGATCGGCCTGCATTCGATTTCATCGCGCAAGCCATGAGCGGCTTCATGGGAACGACCGGTGAGCCCGGCGGCCCACCCCTGCGCACAGCGCTGCCGATTACCGACCTGGTGGCTGGGCTCTACTGCGCCTTCGGCATCGTCAATGCTCTGCGCGCGCGCGATCTCACGGGCCGGGGACAACGCGTCGAGGCGGCGATGGTCAACGGCACGGTCAGTATGCTCGCCTATCTGGCGTCGGAATTCTTCGCCACCGGCCAGGACCCGCAGCGCACCGGCAACGATCATCCCATCATTGCGCCCTACAGCCTCTACAGCGCGCGGGGCGGCGATATCGCGGTGGCGCCCGCGACCAAGGAGACGCTTGACCGCTTCATGAGAGCCCTGGGCCTGGAAGAGATGCTGACGAGGCCCGAATACGATACGCCCCAGAAGCGGCACGCCCGGCGCGATGATTTCCGCGCCCCCATCGACGCCGTGCTCGCCACCGACACCCAAGACAACTGGATCGAACGGTTGAACGCGGCCGGCGTGCCGTGCGGTAAAGTGCTGAACGTGTCGGACGTGATGGCCGATCCGCAGATTGCAGCGCAGGAGATGGTGATCGACATCGATCATCCCGGGCACGGCGTCGTGCGCATGGTCGGGTTCCCGGTCAAGCTCTCCGACACGCCGGCCCGCGTGCGCCACCCTGCGCCCGACCTGGGTCAACACACGCGCGAAGTTCTGGGCGAAGTTGGTCTCGGCTCGGCCGAGATCGACCGGCTCACGGCGGCGAAGATTGCCGGTTGAGGCTTAGCGGTTGGGGCAGTAACTCCGCGAGCGGCTTGGATAAATCGAGAGCATCAAAAACGGACCCGAGTCGTTGTAGCCTGACGGCCAAGGGCTCGCGAACGCGTAGCTTCGCCAGGGCACGACCGCGACACGACGCGGATTGTCCGGAGGGTTTGCTTCGCGTGCCGCTTTCGCCTTCTGCCGAGACTGTTCGAACCAATCCTTGATGCACGGATGGTCGTTCATTTCAGCGCGATTTTGGGACGTGACATGCAGCGTGGTGCCGTCGGCGCACGTATAGGTTTCGCTGGCGTGGGCTGGAGCCTCGATCGATCCGAGCGCGACCAGAACGATCCCGAGGATTAATGCTGGTCCTGGCCGCATCATTGAACTCCACCCGGCTAGACCTCGACAGCTACATCCAGACCGTCGAGCAAGACTTATGCCACAAAAGTCTTGGCCATTCCATGGCGCGCGCCAATATCGTTAATGAACGCTATACGCCCTCAAGGCCTTTTTGCTTGCGGAAGCTGGGCGCGCCCTCTCGGAATCTGCGCGCTTCCGAGCTAATTCGTCGTGCGTCTTTCGCCACTCCTTCCTCTGTTCCTCGAAGTTTCGCTGCCAAACGAGCCTTTCCATTTCTGCGGTCGCTTCACGAGCGCGGTCATCCAACCGTCTCAGCCGGTTATCGCGTTCTATCGGATCTTCATCCCGAGTTACTTTACCACCGCTATTCGGTGCACGTTTTTTTGCGAACCATGCCTTGATGCAGGGATGCTCTTTCATCGCGGCCCGGTTGTCCCGATTGACCTCGACGAACGTTCCATCGTCGCACGTGAACCGCTCGCTTGCCGAGGCGCTGTGCGCAAATGCAGAGAGCGCCAGGACCAGAAGGGCGATGTGGCCGATCGGATTAATACGCATGGCGACAGCT
>JANOKV010000629.1:0-5091 GCA_031419415.1 Hyphomicrobiales bacterium
CCCTCGGTCGACACCACCTCCGGTTCGACTTCGAGAAAATCCCAGTCGGCCAGCATGCGGTAGAACACGGCTTCGAGATTGTCGCGCCCCCTCGTCTCCCCGCCGAAGGGCAGGGCCGTTTCCGACACGAAAAGGGTGTAGACGATGTTCTCATCCAGATATTGGATGGCCGACGTGACGTCCTGCACACGCCAGTAGTGCCAGAAGTTTTCGACAGGCGTTGCGGCATCTCGAGTGTCGATCGACATGTGGCACGCTCCCTGACGTGAACCGGATGTGTGCCCAATAATCTCGGGGCTGACAATTGCGCCGATGCCGCGGGCCGGTCATCGCATTCCACAAACCGCATGTCGCGACCACGCCGACACGGCTGTGCGCCGCTCGGCAATCTCTGCCGGTCGGGGTGAAAGAAAATCGAGGGGCACGGGCGGTGGACCGCTGTCCGATTTTTCAAAGCGCTGTAGTAGCGGTCCGCACCGCCCGTAAGCTGCTGTCTTTCTCCATCCACCTTCGGTTGCGTCGGACTCCCCGAACTTCGGCACAGGCCGTCGCCTGTACCCTGGTGGCAGGCCGAGGAACCCTCGGGTCTCTCGCGAAACCCGAGCCCCGGAAACAGCCCCCGCACCGCACGCCAGGAACGTCTCGAGACGCGCCCCCTCGGTGATGCGAGTGAGGGGAGGATACGGGAGGTTTTGGAGGCGGGGATAAGTTTTCGCGCGACATGACTGAATATTGTCTGGCCGGAGACCAGACATCTCGGATCGAGGACATTCACCGCCCCTTGAAATCGGCATCGCGGCGTTCGGCGAAGGCGCGGGTGCCTTCTTTCAAATCCTCGCTCGAGCCCAAGTCATGGAACGAGCGCACCTCGGCTTCCAGTTGCTGGGCAAGCGTCATGCCGACGATCCGCCGCATCGTCTCCTTGGCGTAGCGGTGGGCCAGCGGCGCGCGTTTGGTCAGCATCGCCGCGTAATCGAGGCTGCGCGTGAGAAGATCGCCTTGGGGCCAGATGCGATTGACGAGCCCGATGCGCAACGCGTGCTCGGCATCGATGCGCTCGCCCGACAGGATCATTTCCATGGCATTGCCGAGCCCGACGATCAGCGGCAGGCGCACGAGACCGCCGTCGCAGGCGTGAAAGCCCCATTTGGAATCCTGCAGCCCGAATTCTGCGTGGGGCGCACAAAAGCGCATATCACAGGCGAGCGCGATCTCGAGGCCGCCCGAGATGGCAAAGCCGTTGACAGCGGCGATGATTGGTTTGTCGATGTCGAGGCCGCGCGTGATGCCGCCCAGGCCCGTTCCGTTGATCGTGCGTTTGCGGAATTCGGGGGCCGAGGTCGTGCCGAACGCGACGGTGTAGGTTTTGAGGTCGGCGCCCGCGCAGAAGGCCGCATCGCCCGCGCCGGTCAGCACGGCGACGCGCGCGCTGTCATCGGCATCGAAGGCGCGCAAGGCGTCGACGAGGGCGTCGTTCGCAGCAAAGTCGAGGGAGTTCATCTTCGCGGCGCGATCGATGGTGATCAGCCGCACGGCGCCGTGACGCTCGACCCGGATATCGGTGGTCATCGCGCGCTTCCCTGACCACCTAAATAGTGGCAAGACCGCAACAGAACCGATAGGGTAAACGTTTTAGCAATAATTACCGCGTGCGCCATCGTCACGAATCGCCGATCTTGTACTTGCGCTCGAAGGAGCACCGCTACATTGCTGGTCGCAGACAGACTCCCTCCACAAGAGTCGATCATATGCAAGCGGGTCTTGAGCGAATCGGGATCCAATCCGAATTCTCAGTAGGCAGAGGTCAGCTCCAACCTCTGCTTCCAGAGCAAACAGGTTAACAACACTGTTATCAACTCGTGAATCGTTAATATCTGATTCGCGAATTTTGTGTGTGACTCTGGAGTCACAATTATACCGGAAAGGTATATAGCGGCCGATCTGTCGACAAGTGGTGCCCCGGGAGGGACTTGAACCCCCACGTCCTCACGGACACTGGATTTTGAGTCCAGCGCGTCTACCGATTCCACCACCGGGGCAACGGGGCTGCACTTGCCATCTGACCGGGCCCCATGTCAATCGTCCCGACCCGATGGGTCGGTTACTTGAAATGTTTGGAGAGCTTCAGGCCCTGGGCCTGGTAGTTGCTCTTGAGGTCCGTTCCATAGAGCACGTCGGGCCGTTCGGTCATGCGCTCGTAGACGAGCCGGCCGACGATTTGGCCGTCTTCCAGGATGAACGGAACTTTGTGGCTGCGCACCTCGAGCACGACGCGGGCGCCCGATCCACCCGCCGGTTCGTGACCAAAGCCCGGGTCCATGAAGCCCGCATAGTGCACCCGAAATTCGCCGACCAGTGGATTGAACGGCATCATTTCGGCGGCGTGCGTGGGGGGCACGTGCACAGCCTCTTTGGAGGCCAGAATATAAAACTCATCGGGATCGAGGATCAGGCGACGGCTGCCGCGCGCATCGATAGGCTCCCAATAGTCGAGCGTCACGCAGGCGCCGGGCTTGTCGACGTCGACGATGCCGGTGTGGCGCTTGGCCCGCCAGCCGACGATGCCATCAGGTTTGCCCTCGAGGTCGACCGACAGGGCGATGCCGCCCCGGATGTCCTCGATTCCTCCCGACACGAGGCGCATCCGCGCATGCAGCGCTGCGAGCGCCGCGTCGGGCTCGATGGGGTCGCCCACCCGTAATCGCAATTGCGACAGGTAGGAGCCGCGACGCACCACAATCGGAAACGTCTGTGGGCAGATTTCCGCGTAAAGACGCCCATGATAGCCCGCCGGGATCGTATCGAAAGCGTCGACGCCATCCGCGATGACGCGCGTAAAGACGTCGAGCCGACCGGTCGAGCTCTTCGGGTTGGCGGCCGCGGACACGGTGGGTGGCAGCGCCAAGCTCTCGAGCAGGGGCACGACGTAGACGCAGCCAGTCTCGAGCACGGCCCCGTGGCTCAGATCGATGGTGTGCATCGACAAATCCGAGAGGCGATGCGCCACGCTGCGGGTCGGTCCGGGAAGAAAACTCGCGCGTACACGATAGGCGACTTCGCCCAAGCGCAGATCGAGGCTGGCCGGTTGCACCTGCCCTTCGGCGATGGGCACGGCTGGCAGGATGCCGCCCTGCGCGATCAGTCGCCGAATCTCCTGTGCGGGAAGAATTCCGGCGGTATCGGGCATCGGGACATCCGATCGTGCCGAAGTGGACATTCGTGCCCCCGTTCAGGTCCGCGCGCGACCGCGCCGACGACACGTCGCAACCGGATATGTGACTGCCGAGCGCGCCCATGCCGCTGCCGGCCGAGTGAGGAGATGGTGGGCGGTACAGGGATCGAACCTGTGACCCCTACCATGTCAAGGTAGTGCTCTACCGCTGAGCTAACCGCCCATCTCGCTACTCGAGCCTCGACTTTGCGACGTTTTCGAACCGGAACGCCCGCCTGAAAACCACAGCCTGCGGCAACTGCTCAGTAACCGCAGTTGGACTAACCCAGGTCGGCATCCGGCGCAATCGGAAAACAATTCATCGAGCCCTCGGGTGCAGACTGCGCCTGGACCAACGCTGCGCATTCACCGCCGATGCGGGGCGCGCGCCGAACCGCTGGTCAGAGGTGTTCCAAAAGGCTTAGGATACCCCTCGACGGCCGCTCCCGAACGAGACGCTAAGGTCATGATGCGTCGGCGGAGCGCACCAGCGCATGAGATCAGCAGCAGAGAGGACCCCCAATGGCAATCGGATCCGATATCGTCGCGAAAGCGATGAAACACGAAGGCGTCAAGGACTTCTTCTTCATCATGGGCGGTCCCATGTTGGCGGTGGAATCGGCGGCTCTCAAGCTCGGCATGCGCGGCGTCGACGTGCGCCATGAACAGGCCGCCGCCATGGCGGGATTTGCCTATTCGCGCCTGCTCAACAAGCCCTCGTTCTGCATGGCTGCGTCTGGTCCCGCGACGACCAACCTCGTCACCGGCATCGCGCACGCCTGGGCCGATTGTACGCCGGTGATCGCGTTGGGCGGTGCGGCGCCTGTTTCCACCTGGCACAACGGCGCCTTCCAGGACACCGACCAGCTCGCGCTGTTCAAGCCGATCACCAAGTGGGCCGACCGGGTGCATCACGCGCGCCGCATTCCAGAATTGATCCATCTCGCCATCGCGCAGGCGATGACCGGCCGCACGGGCCCCTGCTACCTCGATCTGCCCGGTGACATCCTTTATCAGGAGGTCGACGAGTCGAAGATCGAGTATCCCGATCCCTTCGACTACGCCAAGCGCGCGCGCCCCGCCGCCAATACCGCCGACCTCAAGGAAATCGTCGAGTTGTTGAGCAAGGCCAAGCAGCCGGTGCTCGTGACGGGATCGGGCGTACAATGGTCGCAGGCCGAGCGTGAAATGCTGGCCTTCGTCGATGCGGCGGGCATCCCCTTCTATACGACCCCGCAAGGCCGCGGCGTCATTCCCGAAGATCACAAGTACTCGTATCTCACCTCGCGGGCCGCCGCCTTCAAGGACGCCGATCTGATCATCGTCGTGGGCACGCGCGTCAATTACGTGATCGGCAACGCCGCGCCACCACGCTGGAATGCTGCTGCCAAACTGGTGCGCATCGACGTCGATCCGACGGAGATCGCGTCGACCCCGCGCAAGCTCGACGTCGGTGTGGTGGCCGATGCCAAGATCGCGTTCCAGCAGATGACCGATGCGATCAAAGGCCGGGTCACGCCAGCCAATTACGAGACGTGGCGGGAGCGTTTGCGCAGCCGCAACGTGCAGAAGCTGGCGGAAGCCGAGCAGGCGATGTCCAACAATCAGTCGCCGATCCATCCCTTGCGCCTAATGAAGGAAATCCGCGATTTCATCGATCGTGATGCCGTGCTGTGTGTCGATGGGCAGGAGACGCTCAACTACGCGCGTCAGGCCATTCCGCAGTACAAGGCGCGCCACCGCATCAATTCGGGCGCCTACGGCACGATGGGTGTGGGCATGCCGTTCGGCATCGGCGCCAAAGTGGCGTTGCCCGACACGCAAGTCGTCGTGCTGCATGGTGACGGCTCATGGGGGATGAACGCCATGGAGTTCGACAC
>JANOKV010000630.1:0-1651 GCA_031419415.1 Hyphomicrobiales bacterium
TCTCCTGGCGATGTGCGCCGGACGGATCGGCCCCTCTGGGCAAGGGCGCCGCGGCTGATATCGTGCCCTCCCCCGCGATCCGTGCGATGCGGGGGAGGGGCAATCATTTTATTCGGCTGCTGCTGGCGGCAACTGTGGCCTTGATCCGGGTTCACTATCATTGTCGGAGTCGTCGATAATCAGCGGCGCTGTGCTGTTGACCAGTTCGACATTGAGCCCCAAGGCGCGCATTTCTTTCACGAGCACGTTGAAGCTTTCGGGGATGCCGGCTTCGAACGTGTCGTCACCGCGCACGATCGACTCGTAGACCTTGGTGCGACCGGCGACGTCGTCCGACTTGACGGTGAGCATCTCTTGCAGCGTGTAGGCGGCGCCGTAAGCTTCGAGCGCCCAGACCTCCATTTCGCCGAACCGCTGCCCACCGAACTGGGCCTTACCACCGAGCGGCTGCTGGGTGACGAGGCTGTAGGGTCCGATCGAGCGAGCGTGGATCTTGTCGTCGACGAGATGGTGCAGCTTGAGCAGATATTTGTATCCGACCGTGACTTTACGATCGAACGGCTCGCCGGTGCGGCCATCGAACAGGGTGACCTGTCCCGATGAGTCGAAACCGGCCAGCTCGAGCATCTCGACGATGTCGGCTTCGCGAGCGCCGTCGAAAACGGGCGTCGCGATCGGCACGCCACTGCCGAGCTGCTTGCCCAGAATCTCGAGCTCGTTGTCCTTCATCTCGCCGATGCCGTCGGATTTGTCGTAGATCTGCATGAGCTTTTCGCGCAGAATTTTCGACTGACCGGTTTCGTGATACTTGGCGAGCGCGTCGTCGATGACCCGTCCGAGGCCGCGGCAGGCCCACCCGAGATGGGTTTCCAGGATCTGGCCGACGTTCATGCGGCTCGGCACGCCCAGCGGATTGAGCACCACGTCGACGTGCGTGCCATCGTCGAGGAACGGCATGTCCTCGCACGGCACGATCATCGACACGACGCCCTTGTTGCCGTGCCGGCCAGCCATCTTGTCGCCTGGCTGGATCTTGCGCTTCACGGCCACGAAAACCTTGACCATCTTCATGACGCCGGGCGGCAGTTCGTCGCCCCGTTGCAGTTTGTCGACCTTGTCGACGAAGCGGCGCTCGAGGCCCTTCTTGGCGTCCTCATACTGCTTCTGGATGGCTTCGACGGCCGCCATCGACTTCTCTTCCTTGAGACCGATTTCCCACCACTGGCTGCGCGGAATGTCCGCGAGGATGGGTTCATCGATCGTGGTGCCTTTGCGGGCGCCCTTGGGACCTTTCGAGACTTCTTGGCCGAGCAGCGCGTCCTTGAGACGGCCGTAAACGTTGCGATCGAGGATTTGCAACTCGTCGTCGCGGTCCTTGGCCAGGCGCTCGATTTCCTCGCGCTCGATCGCCATGGCGCGTTCGTCTTTTTCGACGCCGTGACGATTGAAGACGCGAACTTCAACGACCGTGCCGGAAACGCCCGGCGGCAGACGCAGCGAGGTATCTCGGACGTCGGACGCCTTTTCACCGAAGATGGCGCGCAGCAGCTTTTCTTCCGGCGTCATCGGGCTTTCGCCCTTCGGCGTAATTTTACCGACGAGAATGTCGCCCGGATGGATCTCGGCGCCGATGTAGACAATGCCGGCTTCG
>JANOKV010000631.1:0-3581 GCA_031419415.1 Hyphomicrobiales bacterium
CGCTCCTCCTCGAGGCCAGCCAAGCCCGATTCGTCGAGCGCGCGCTGATGGGGAAACAGCCCTTCCTCCCAGCCCGGCAGAAACACGGTTTCGAACTCGAGCCCCTTGGCGCCGTGCAGCGTCATCAGTGAAACGCGATCCCCGTCATCGCCGGCCGCCGTGTCCATGACCAGAGACACGTGCTCGAGAAACCCGCCGAGGCTTTCGAACTCGTGCATGAAGCGGATCATTTCCTTCAGGTTTTCGAGGCGCGCGTGCGACTGCGGGTTCTTGTCGGTCTGCCACATGCCGGTGTAGCCCGACTCGTCGAGAATGAGTTCGGCCAGTTCCGTATGCTTCATGTCGGGAATGCGCGCCCGCCAGCGATCGAACGAGGCGAGCAGGCCGCCAATGGCGCGCCGCGCCTTGGTTGCCAACTCGTCGGTCTCGATCAACTCGCGTGCAGCCTCCACCATCGGCACGCCGCGCGCGCGCGCCAGCGTATGGATGCGTTTCACAGTGGTATCGCCGATGCCGCGCTTGGGCACATTGATGATGCGTTCAAATTTGAGATCGTTCAGCGGATTGGCCGTGACTTCGAGGTAGGCCACCGCATCCTTGATTTCCTGGCGCTCGTAGAAGCGCGGGCCGCCGATGACGCGATAGGGCATCCCCAAGGTGATGAACCTGTCCTCGAAGGCGCGCATCTGGAACGACGCGCGCATGAGAATCGCGATTTGGTTGAGCGCGTGGCCCGCCTTGCGCAGGCGTTCGATCGCCTCGCCGATGGTGCGGGCTTCTTCCGTGTCGTCCCAGACGCTGCTGACGGTCGGTTTGCTCCCGTGGCCATCCTCCGTGAAGAGCGTTTTGCCTAAGCGGCTGGCATTGCGCGCGATGAGACCGGACGCAGCGGCGAGGATATGTCCCGTGGAGCGATAGTTGCGCTCCAACCGAATGACGGTCGCGCCGGGGAAATCCTTGTCGAAGCGCAGGATGTTGTCCACCTCGGCCCCGCGCCAACCGTAGATCGACTGGTCCTCGTCGCCGACGCAGCAGACGTTGGGTACGCCCTGCGAGAGCAGCCGCAGCCACAGATATTGCGCGACGTTGGTGTCTTGGTACTCGTCGACCAGCATGTAACGGAAGCGGCCATGATAGTCGGCCAGCACGTCCGTATGTTCCGTAAACAGGCGAATGCACTCGAGCAGCAGATCGCCGAAATCGCAGGCGTTGAGTTCTTTCAAGCGCTTTTGATATTCGGTGTAGAGTTTGATGCCTTTGCCGCCGGCAAAGCCGCCTTCGCGCCCCGGCACCTTCTCGGGCACGAGGCCTCGGTTCTTCCAGTCGTCGATCAGCCCGGCGAGTTGGCGGGCCGGCCAACGCTCCTTGTCGATTCCTTCGGCTTCGATCACCTGCTTCATCAGCCGGATCTGGTCGTCGGTATCCAAAATCGTAAAGCCCGACTTCAGGCCGACCAGCTCGTGGTGCCGGCGCAAAATCTTGACGCCGATGGAATGGAACGTGCCGAGCCACGGCATGCCCTCGACGGCCCCTCCGACGAGGTCGCCGATGCGGTGCTTCATCTCGCGGGCGGCTTTGTTCGTGAAGGTGACCGCCAGAATTTGCGAGGGGAACGCCCGCCGACTGGCCAGGATGTGGGCAATGCGCGTCGTCAATACCCGCGTCTTGCCGGTGCCCGCGCCGGCCAGCACCAGGACGGGTCCCTCCAGCGTTTCGACGGCGCGTCGCTGTTCGGGATTGAGACCGTCGAAAAAGGGCGCAGGCGCCGCAACGGGGGCGGCCCCCGCCAAGGCGCGCTGGGAAATCGAGCGGCCGGGCGACGGTGGGGGTGCGTCGGCGCGCTGTTCCACACGAGGCGCTTCCGGCAGATCGAACGGCACGTCGTCGTCCGCGCCGTCGTGGGCGGCCGATGGGGCCAGGGGTTTTCGCTCGATGGGCATCGGGGCCGAGTATAGCACGACCGGCGCAACCACAATTGGGCGCGTTGCCATGTTCCACCGTCGACTGCGCACCCCATGCCGCACCCTCGGCAATTGCGGCCGTGCTTGCGCCTCGAGGCGGCCTGCTTTAGATGACGAACGGTGCTCAATTCGGTGCCCCCGACAGGGACGCGGCCGCTTGGGTGCGTTTGATTCGGACCTCGGGGAGTGGGATGAACGCAGTCCTGACCGAATATCTGCCGATCGTGGTTTTCCTCGGCGTCGCGGGCGTCATTACACTGGCGTTGATGGTCGCGCCGTTCATCGTCGCCTATTCGGCGCCCGATTCGGAAAAGCTGTCGGCCTACGAGTGCGGCTTCAACGCTTTCGACGACGCCCGCATGAAGTTCGACGTGCGCTTCTATCTCGTCGCGATCCTGTTCATCATTTTCGATCTCGAAGTCGCTTTCCTGTTTCCTTGGGCCGTCGCGTTCGGTGATGTCGGGGTGTACGGGTTCTGGTCGATGATGGTCTTCCTGGGCGTGCTCACCGTCGGCTTCGTCTACGAGTGGCGCAAAGGAGCGCTCGAATGGGATTGATCCTTCCCGGCCAACCGGCCTACGACAAACCGGGCGAAGGCGCCGGCGCCGTCGCGCCGCCACCCCTCGTCATGCCGGGCGATCGCGGATTTTCCGAGATCAGCAACAAGCTCGCCGACAAGGGTTTTCTGGTCACGACCACCGATGACCTGATCAACTGGGCGCGCACCGGCTCGCTCATGTGGATGACGTTCGGGCTCGCCTGCTGCGCCGTCGAGATGATGCAAGCTTCGATGCCGCGCTACGACGTGGAGCGCTTCGGCTTTGCGCCACGCGCCTCGCCGCGCCAGTCCGACGTGATGATCGTGGCGGGCACGCTGACCAACAAAATGGCCCCGGCGCTGCGCAAGGTCTACGACCAGATGCCGGAGCCTCGCTACGTCATTTCCATGGGCTCGTGCGCCAACGGCGGCGGCTATTACCACTACTCCTACGCCGTCGTGCGTGGCTGCGACCGCATCGTGCCGGTCGATATCTACGTGCCGGGCTGCCCGCCCACCGCCGAAGCCCTCGTTTACGGCATCCTGCTGCTGCAGAAGAAAATCCGGCGCACGGGAACGATCGAGCGGTAGGAATTCGGCAGTTGGGTTTGGGCAGTCGGCAGTCGGGTGGAATTTGACGGAACGGATCGAGTCTTATCGCGATTTACGCGTGTGGAACGAAGCAATGAACCTGGCTGAGGGCTGTTACCGGCTGACCAAGAGTTTCCCCAGAGCGGAGCTCTACGGGCTCACGTCGCAAATCCGTCGCAGTGCTGCATCAGTGCCGGCGAATATTGCCGAAGGGTATGGGCGTGACGCCAAGGGTTCGTACATTCAATTCTTGAAAATCAGTCGAGGGTCTTTGAAAGAGCTGGAAACACATCTGCTCCTCGCAACGCGTGTCGAGCTGACAACGTCAGCGGACGCCGCGCCGGCTCTTGCTCGATGCGAGACTGTTGGCAAAATGCTGAACGGCCTCATCCGATCACTAGAAGCCCGTGCAGTGGTCTAGTCCGGCGACTGCCGACTGCCGACTGCCGACTGCCGGAAATCAACATGCTCCTCACCGTAAATATTGAAAC
>JANOKV010000632.1:0-1886 GCA_031419415.1 Hyphomicrobiales bacterium
TCGCCCATGCGGCCGCGGGGCAGAACCTTAGGGTCGACGGAACTGCCGGCCGTCATCGCCGTTGCCACAGGGCCGGGAGCCACCGCATTGACGAGCACGCCTTTGCCCACCACTTGGCGCGAGAGCCAGCGCACGACGGTGTGGATGGCCCCTTTGGAGGCCGCGTAATCGACCGGTGTCGTGAGCGCGGTGCCGCCCGTGCGTCCGGCGACCGAACCGATTAGAACGATGTGGCCACCACCGCGCGCCGCCATGTGATCGGCCACCGCCAATCCCAAATCGAGCGGAAGCCGCAAGTTCACATCAATCACGCGGTCGAACCTTTCGCGGCGCGCGGCATCTGTCTGATAGGGCGTGCGTCGCAGAATACCCGCGCAATGCGCGAGGCCGTCGATGGGGCCAGTCGCGATCAGTTTATCGATGGCGCCATCGGCGGTCAGATCCAACTGGAGCGTCTCCACATGTGTGCCGAGAGCAGTCAACTCGGCCGCGACTTCGGCGAGCGACGCCACGTCGGTCAGCATGACGGAGGCGCCCAGCTCGGCAACGGCGTGCGCGGTGGCCCGACCGATGCCGCTCGCGGCGCCCGTCACGACGACGCGGCGACCTTCGAGGCTCAAGCGGGCGGGTAGAGTGCGGGCACTTTTTTTATCGGGTGCTTTGGCCATGTGACGTCTCCTCGACTCAGATTGGGGTGTTGGATGTGCGCACGGCCCCATCCTGCCGCAGCCGGCCTCGGTTCCGCAATGGGCGCAGGGCCGTAATGTCCCGATCGCTCTGGCCGCGCGGGTCCACTTACGCCTACAATCACCCACATGCCTCGACATGATCGGTGTTCGGCACAGAGCGGAGGATCGTCGTGCACAGGCTTGATGAGACCTCGAAGGACGAGATCGGCTCTCGCGCCGCCACTGCGCCTGCCAATTATTGGTCGAGCTTCGTTCCCAAATTGGTCATCGCGTTGCGCGAGGGCTATTCTTTCGGCCGCTTCGGTAGCGACGCTTTGGCAGGTCTGACCGTCGCCGTTCTGGCGCTGCCGCTCTCGATGGCGATCGCCATTGGCGCGGGCGCCACACCCGATCGCGGCCTCATCACGTCTGTGGTTGCAGGCTTTTTCATCTCCGCGCTCGGCGGTAGCCGCTACCAGGTCGGTGGGCCGGCCGCAGCCTTCATCGTGATTGTCGGCAGCGTGATCGAGCGACATGACTACAGCGGAATGCTGACGGCGACATTTCTCGCGGGTTTCATTCTCATCCTCGCTGCCCTTCTGAAACTGGGCACCTATATCAAATACATTCCCGGCCCCGTGATTCTGGGGTTCACCAGTGGCATCGGCATCATCATCGCCATCGGCCAGTTCAAGGATTTTCTGGGATTACCGGGCACGGTGCCGGCGGACGTCGTGACCAAAGTGGTTGGGTTGTGGGAGCAGCGCGGCGCCGTCAATGCCTCGGCTCTCGGCGTCGGCGTGGCGACGCTCGCCATCATCAGCCTCATGCGCGCGTGGCGACCGGCGTGGCCGGGTCTACTGGTCGCTGTCGTCGCCACGTCGGGAACGGCATGGTTGCTGGCGCTGAACGTCGACACGATCGGCTCCCGGTTCGGGGGAATACCGACGGCGCTTCCGGCGCCCGAGCTTCCCGATCTGTCGTGGCGCATGATCAGCAATGTGTTGCCGTCGGCCTTCACCATTGCCTTTCTGGTCGGCGTGGAGTCGCTGCTCTCCGCCGTCGCTGCCGATGCCGAGACGGGTGGGCGCCACCGCTCGAATGCGGAGGTCCTGGCGCAGGGGATCGCCAATGTCGCGTCTACGGTATTCGGTGGCATGCCGGCCACCGGCGTCATTGCGCGCACAGGCACCAACATCACGGCCGGCGGCAAGACGC
>JANOKV010000633.1:0-2615 GCA_031419415.1 Hyphomicrobiales bacterium
CTACTCGCAGGGACATCCCTTCTTCGCCGTACCTGTCCCTTACAGCCGTTTCGAGACGGAGATCGTGCGCCTCGTGCCCCGCACCGGGGTACGCATCACCCTGTTCGATGGCGGCGACGGCATCGCGGCCAGGGCAGCCCAACGGGCGGAGGCGTTGGGCTATAGCGATATTCACATTCTAGCGGGCGGAGCCCCAGCGTGGAAAGCCGCCGGCTACACCCTCTATGAGGGCGTCAACGTGCCCTCCAAGGCCTTCGGCGAAGTGATCGAGATCGAACGGCACACGCCGCGCATTTCCGCGCGCGATCTCGTGGCCATGAAAGAGCGCGGCGAGAACATGGTGATCGTCGACGGGCGAACATGGGCCGAGTACCAGATTTTCAACATTCCCGGCGGCATCAGTTGTCCCAACGCGGAGCTGCCCTTGCGGATCGACCGACTGGCGCCCGACCCCAAAACCAAGATCGTGGTCAATTGCGCGGGCCGTACGCGCTCGATCATCGGCGCGCAGACTTTGATCGACTTCGGCGTCGCCAACGAGGTGGTGGCGCTCGAGAACGGCACGCAAGCGTGGTGGCTGGAGGGTTTGACCGTGGAGCGCGGCGCCGACCGGCAGGCGCCGGGACCGGCAGAGAATCCAGCGCTGATCGGCGATAAGCAGGCCCGCGCACGCGCGCATGCCGCGCGGCACGGTGTGGCGTTCGTCACAGCGGCGCAAGTGGCGGGATTCCTCGCCGACGGCGCGCGCACGACGTTTCTCTTCGATATCCGGGAAGCCCATGAGTATACGATGGGCCACCTGCCGGGCTTCGTGCATGCGCCTGGCGGACAATTGGTGCAGGCGACAGATCAGTGGTTGGGCGTCCGCCACGCCCGTATCGTCGTCGCCGACGGCGCGGATGAAGGCGTTCGCGCACCGATGACGGCGGCCTGGCTGCGCCAACTCGGGCACGACGCCAGCGTCATGGCGTGGGACGGATCGGCCGAAGCCACACTCGCAGGCGCACAACGGGCGGCCGTGACCCCCAGCGCCGACACGCGTAATCCGCCGCTCGCCGAAATCACAGCCGACGCCCTCGCCGCGCGGCTTGCCTCCGGTGGCGTTCGGGTCATCGATCTGAGGGCCAGCGCCGATTTTCGCAGGGGCCATATTGCGGGATCGATATGGTCGATCCGGCCCCGCATCGGTTCTGCCACGAGCAACGAGTTGCAACCAATCGTACTCGTGGCCGATGACCCCGCCATTGCACGTCTGGCCGCCACCGACGCGGCCGAGGCGGGTGTCCCCGGCGTGCAGTTCTTGGCAGGTGGTCTCGCAGCATGGCAGGCGGCCGGCCAGACGCTCGAGGCGTCACCGAGCGAGCCTCCCGACAGTGACCGCATCGATTTCATCTTCCACACGCTGGGCCGCAACGAAGGCAATCTGGATGCGGCGCGCGCCTACCTGAAATGGGAAATCGACCTCACCGATCAGCTCGACGCCCAGGAGCGCGGCTCGTTCAGGATTTGATCTCTGTCGCAGGCCTGTCGATCAGGCGCAGCATGGCCGCGAGCTGGTCTGCTTCGTCCGCTGGTTTATCCCAGCGAACGCGCGCTATGCGCGGAAATCGCATGGCGACGCCCGACTTGTGGCGCGGTGATCGGTGGGCGGCGTCGAAGGCGACTTCGAGCACCAAGCCCGCCTCGACGCGACGCACCGGCCCAAAACGCTCGAGCGTGTGATTGCGGACCCAGCGATCGATGACGAGCAGTTCAGCGTCCGTGTAACCGGAATAAGCCTTGCCCACGGGCACGAGTTCGGGCGCGCCGTTCGCTGCTGGGCGCCACAAGCCAAACGTGAAATCTGAATAATAGGACGAGCGCTTTCCCGAACCGCGCTGGGCATACATGAGCACGCAATCGAGCGTCAGCGCTGCGCGTTTCCACTTGTACCAGTGCCCTTTTGGCCGGCCCGCTAGATAGGGGCCATTGCGGCGCTTGAGCATCAGGCCCTCGATGCCGTCGCCACGCGTCTGCGCCCAGACCGCTTCGAGCGCGGCCTTATCCACTGGTTCGATGATAGGCGACAAATCAGTGAGCGGCGGTCGGACCGCCTCATACCAGGCCTCCAGGCGACGGCGGCGCTCGACGAGCGGCAACCCGCGCAGGTCTTCGCCCTCGATCGCAAGCGCATCGTACAGTCTGACGTGGGCGGGATAGGTCTTCAGCATTGGCCGGCTCACCGCGCGCCGGTTGAGCCGTTGCTGTAGATCATTGAACGGGCCGACAATGCCGTCGCGCACGACGAGCAGCTCCCCGTCGAGCACCGCCCTGAAATCGACCCCCCCGAGCAGCTCGGGAAAGCTGCGGCCGATTTCATCCCCGGTTCGCGAATAGAGGCGTGTAGACCCGGGGACGGAAGAGATTTGCACGCGAATTCCGTCCCATTTCCACTCGACGACGAACTGCGATAAATCGAGTGTCGCCCAATCAGACTCTTCGAGCGGATGCGACAGCATGAGTGGGCGAAAGATCGGCGCGCCCGAGGCATCGGGCTTGGGGCCGACGCCCTCCAGCCAACGAAAGAGGTCGACATAGGGCGACGCCAACCCGTGCCAGACTTCCTCCACCTCGTC
>JANOKV010000634.1:0-9052 GCA_031419415.1 Hyphomicrobiales bacterium
CGTCGTCTGGGCCACGGCAGGGATCACCAGGGCGAGCGTCAGAGCAGTTGCGGTGATGAGCGATTTCATCGGATGTCTCGTCCTTCATGTGCGAGGCCTCTCAGCGGGCCACGAGGACATAAAGCGCTTCGATTCCGGCGCCGTTTCGTCCCTCGGTTGAACCCCACATAACAGGTGCATTCAGCTGGCATTCACCACCGCAAGCACGTCAGCGCGACGCCAGCTCGATGTAGCAATTCCGGGCCGGGACTTCGGAAAGCTGCAGCGCCACGATCATGGTGGAGGTCGGCGCGTGCGGCAGGCCCTCGACAGGGCCGTCGACAGGGCCGCACGGGCCACGCATTCAAACACCCGAGAGGGCGCGGTCTTTACGGCCGCGAGCACGACAGTAGAATAAAAGGTGCCGACCACGCAGAATACCGATGCTGGATCGTCGCGCCACGGCCGCGCATCCAGGAAACCGATGACTTGACGTACTCTCGAGACGCGGGAAACCGACCATGAAGCTCTACATCACGCCGACTTCGCCCTATGGCCGTGTGGCCCGCATCGTCGTGGCGGAGAAAAATCTCGGCGCGCAGGTCGAGATCATCGAGGCGCAGACGCGGCGGACCGACAGCCCCTATTACCAGATCAATCCGTCGGGCCGCGTGCCCTACCTGGTGCGCGACGACGGGGTGGGTTTGGAAGACAGTCAGCTCATCGCGCTTTATCTCGACGGTCTCGGGCACGGAGGCCGCCTGACGATCCCTCTCGATGCACGAGACTGGTCCTACGGGCGGCAGGAGAGTTATGCGCGCAGCATGCTCGATGGCATTTCGGTGTGGGTGCGCGAGATGCGCCGGCCCGAAAACGAACGGTCACCGACGATCCTGCGCCATGAACACGATCGCTGCCTTCGCCTGGCGGACTTTTGGGAGCGTGAAATCGATCACCCGATGTTGGCGGGGCCACTGGTCATGGCGCAGCTGCTGCTGATTGCAGCGCTCGACTTCGCCGCGTTCGGGCAAATGGCCGATCTGGAGACCACACGCCCGAAGCTCGCAGCCTGGGCCCGGCGTATGCGCGCGATCCCCTCCATTGCCGCGACAACCCCGAAAGCCTGAACGTCCCGCTGCCGCTGTCAGACGGTCGCGAATTTGGCGATCGTCTCCTTCCATCCCGCTGCGTCCTCGGGCGAGGCGATGACTTGTTTCAGGCCAGCCATCGGTGACGCCGGCACCAACACGCGCGTCACGCCGAGCTTGGCCAACGCCGGTAGGTCGTCGAGACTGTCGGGCAGGCTCACCGTCATTTCGATTTTCGCTGGATCACGCCCTGCATCGCGCGCGGCCTGGCGGGCAATGTCGAACAGCTCGACGGGGGCGCCACGCGCCGGGAAAAAGCCGTCCCCCAACCGACCCGCGCGTCGGGCGGCGGCTTCCGAATGTCCGCCAACGATCAGGGGCACGTGCTTATTGACGGGTTGCGGGCGGCAATAGGCGTCGCGGAAGTTCACGAATTTGCCCGAGAAGGTCGGCTTGTCGGCAGACCACAACTCGCGCAGGGCCTGCATGTATTCGTCGGTGCGGCGGCCGCGATCTTCGAAGGGCACGCCCAGCGCCTCGAACTCCTCCTTCAACCAGCCCACGCCGATACCGAGCATGATGCGCCCTCCCGACATGTAATCGAGCGTCGCCACCTGCTTGGCCACGACCACCGGATTGTGCTGGGGCAAAATCATAATGCCGGTAGCGAACTTGATGCGCGTTGTCGCAGACGCCACGAACGCCATCCAAATGAGTGGATCGGGCAGCGGAATGGCGTCGTTACCGCCCGCCATCTTGCCGCTGTCCGCGTAAGGGTAGGCCGAACCGTAGCCGCCCGGCACAACAGTATGCTCGACGGTCCACATCGACTCGAAGCCCGCCGCCTCCCCGGCCTGCGCCAACGCCACCGCCTGCGCAGGATCGACGAAACGCCCCGTGTTGCAGTACCTCAATCCGAATTTCATGGTGCAGTCTCCCTCGCTTGCCGATCGAGTGGCCTTGGCTTGCGCTCGACGCTCATCATGACGCTTCTCCTCACTCGACGTTGGGATAATCCTCGTCGCATACGCTGCGCCCCCCTTGGGTTCCCGCTTTCGCGGGACTGACGACGTGGAGCGGTGGCGGCTCGGGCTCTATCCCTGAATCGAAAACCCGCCGTCGACCGGAATGGCCGTGCCCGTCACGAAGTCGGACGCTTTGGAGCCCAGGAACATCGCTATCCCTGAGAAATCGTCCGGCACGCCCCAGCGCGCAGCGGGCGTGCGCCGCAGGACGTTTTCGTGCAGGCTGTCGATCTGCTCACGCGCCTTCATGGTCATATCGGTATCGATCCAACCGGGAAGGATGGCGTTGACCTGGATGTTGTCGACGGCCCAGGCGGTGGCGAGCGCGCGCGTCATCTGCACGATGCCGCCCTTGGAGGCCGCGTAAGGCGTGGCGAAGGGCGCGCCGAAGATCGACATCATCGAGCCTATGTTGATGATCTTGCCGCCGCCGGCCGCTTTCATCGCCGGGTGGGCCGCGTGCGAGCAATAAAAGGCGCCATCGAGATTGATCGACAGCACTTCACGCCATTCCGACATGGCGTAAGCCTCGGGACGTTTGCGGATGTTGATGCCGGCGTTGTTCACGAGGATATCGAGCCGGCCCATCTTCGCGACGGCAGCTTCGATCATCGCTTTGCAGGATTTATCGTCGGCGACATTGACCTCGAGCACCGCCGTCTCGACGCCGAGCTTTGCGATCTCGGCAGCGGCAGCCTTCGATTTCGCTGCATTGCGGCCTGCAATGACGACGTTGGCGCCGCCTTGTGCGAACCCGCGCGCCATGCCCAGGCCAATGCCGCCATTGCCGCCGGTGATGACCGCCACCTTACCTTTGAGATCGAATAATGACATGGCGTCGCGTCTCCTGGGTTCCACTGCGCTTTGATCCGTGCGACTACGTTAAGCGGCTGAGGGGCGCGCGCCAAGACCACGCGCGAAAATCAGCAGCCGAGCGAAACTCTCACGCGTTGGTGCGCATGGCCGGGACTGCTAAAAAACGCCCCTACGACTGCAGCAAATGCCCTGGCTATTGCTGTAGCTATCCGCTGATCGCGCTCGACAAGCGGGATGTGACGCGACTGGCGAAGCATCACGCGCTGACCTTCGAGGTCGCGCGCAAGCGCTTCACCAAGCAAGCCTTCGGGCGCCGTTACGTCATGCGGCGCAAGGCCGACCAGCATTTCGGCAAGATCTGTCGCTTTTTCGACACGACCGAACGCCGCTGCACGATTTACGCCGCCCGCCCCGCCATCTGCCGCAGTTTTCCCGGCGAAGGCCGATGCGGCTACTACGATTTCCTCAGCTTCGAGCGTCGCAGCCAGGATGATCCCGAGTGGGTTGCGCTGACCACCCACGATTGACGGCCAAATTGCCTGAGCGCCCTGGCGCAGGGCCGGGTCGATGGGGTAACGTAGGAACCAGGTGGGAACGCCCGAAGCGGGATCGGCGCCCCTCCTTGGAACCTGTGTCATGAAGGACTATCAAAACCTCGAGATCACACCGAAGCTCATCGACTTCGGCTCGAGCGTCATTCAACTCTCCCAAATCACGCGCGCCGGCGTGTCGGTGCAGCATCCGCTGCGGCCGGTCGGATGGGCGCTATTGCTGGTCGCGGCGGGCCTCATGGGACGCGAGTTGTTCCTGCTCGGCGGCAAGCTGGCATTGCCGGCCACCGGCTCCGTCGCCGTATGGGCTGCTTGTGGGGCCGCCGCCGTCGGTATTTTCATGCTGGCCTATGTCCGGCGATCCCTATTGATCGCAACGTCCGATGGCGCCCGGCTCTTGCTGCCGGCGGGCGATGCCCAGTTCGCCGCCGCCGTTACCGGCTGTATCCGCGATGCGATCGAGGCCGGCCCGAACGCGCTCACAACGTTCCAGATCGACATCGCCGCCCGCAGCATCGAAACGCTGCCGCTTCATGATGCGGCACTCGGAAGTCCTGCGGTGACGCCGGCCTCCTCGGCCGAAAATGCTGCCACTCGGCGACCCTCAGCGGTGGTGGCCGCCAAGCCGGCGGGTCTACCGTCAATGGCATCCGCCGCCAACGGTACGACGAACGGCGCCCGCGCGCCCCTCAGCGCGCCGCTCATCACGCGCCAGTCGGACCCTCTGGCGGCGCGCAGCCCGACGACGAACGCCACTCTCACAAGTCCGTCCGCCAAGCCCGCAGATCTCGCGGCGCGCTTGGCGACGTCGGCGGCAAACCTCTACCCGAACGCGCGCGGTGACGGCTTGCGTGACCTCACCGCGCTGATGAATTGGGTCAGCCGCTCCGACGTGCAGCACAAGGAAGCCTTGCTCGACTTGTTGCGTGTCGTGGAAGATCACGAAAAGGGCGGCAGCGTCACGCGTGCAGACGCCCAAGCCCATTGGCGCAGCTTCGCCGACTATGTGCAGCAATACCTGGGCAGCCTGCACGAATTGCCCGACCTCACCCGCCGCGCCGGGCGGGGCCTGGGCTTGCCGGAGCGCAGCCCGCACGCTTGAGCTCCGTTCGGCCAATCGTCATCATCCCGTGACGAAGTCTTCACAGCGATAGCCTTGCAGGTAGAGCAGCGCCGTCAGATCAGCGTGCTCGATGGCGGCATGCGCCTGAGCCGCGACGATTGGTTTGGCGCGGTAAGCGACGCCGAGCCCCGCCGCCTCGATCATCGCCAGATCGTTGGCGCCGTCGCCCACAGCCAAGGTCTCGAGCGTCCCGAGACCCAACGCGCCGGCCAACCGTTGCAGCGTCGCGAGCTTGGCTTCGCGGCCCAGGATCGGCCCCACGACCCCCCCCGTCAGCTTCCCATCCCGCATGTCGAGCGTATTGGCGTAGTGCTGCGCGAAGCCTGCCGCCGCCGCCACCCGCGACGTGAAATAAGTGAAGCCACCCGAGACGAGCGCCGTTGCTGCCCCCGCCTTGGTCATCGTCGCCAACAGCGTGCGCGCGCCGGGGTCGAGCGTGATGCGCTCAGTCCAAACGCGTTCGAGGTCGGCCTCGGCGAGACCCCGGAGCAGCGCCAGCCGTTCCCGCAGCGCGGCCTCGAAGGCGAGTTCCCCCCGCATGGCGCGCTCGGTGATGGCCGAGATCGGCTCTTTCAAGCCGAGCATGTCGGCCATCTCGTCGATGCACTCCTGACCGATGATCGTCGAATCCATGTCGGCGATCAGCAACCGTTTGCGGCGATGCTCGGCCGCAACGACGCAGAAATCCACCGGCGCGCCGGCATGAATTGCCGCCAAGCGATCACGGATCGATCGGGCTGCGGCCAAAGATGCGGCCTCGAAACCGACCTCGAGGGCAACGCCTGCGCCGAGCCACCGTGGCCCCTCCCCCACGACCGAGACATCGGGCTCTGCGGCGAAACTGGCGGCAATCCGCTCCAGATACGGGCCATGCCCCGGTGGGGCGATCAGGACGAGAACAAAGCGGCTCATAGACAGGCCTGCGATTGGAGGTTGTGGCGACGCATGCAGTCCGGGCTTCCACCACCCCGCGACCTCATTTAAGAAGCCCGACCATATACCCCAATCCCAGCCATCCAGCGAGGCAGCCGACATGACCGCTATTGTCGACATCATCGGTCGCGAAATCCTCGATTCGCGCGGCAATCCGACCGTCGAGGTCGACGTCATTCTCGAAGACGGCTCGCGGGGCCGGGCTGCCGTTCCCTCCGGCGCGTCGACCGGCGCCCATGAAGCCGTCGAGTTGCGCGACGGCGACAAGGGCCGCTACCTCGGCAAAGGCGTGTTGAAGGCGGTTGCCGCCATCAATGGTGAGATCGCCGAGGCCGTCGTCGGGATGGATGCAGAGGATCAGCGCCACATCGATCACGAGCTGATCGCGCTCGACGGCACCCAGAACAAGAGCCGACTGGGGGCGAACGCCATCCTGGGCGTCTCCCTCGCTACCGCAAAGGCCGCCGCCGCCGCACGCGGCCTGCCGCTCTACCGCTATGTGGGCGGGGCCTCTGCCCATGTCCTGCCGGTGCCGATGATGAACATCATCAACGGCGGCGCGCACGCCGACAACCCGATCGACATCCAGGAATTCATGATCATGCCGATCGGAGCTGCGACCTGTCGCGACGCCATCCGCATGGGTTCGGAAATTTTCCACACGCTGAAAAAGCGCCTCTCCGATGCCGGCCACGGCACCAACGTCGGCGATGAAGGCGGCTTTGCACCCAACCTCGCTTCCGCCGACGAAGCGCTGGGCTTCATCATGGGCGCAATCGAAAGCGCGGGTTACAAAGCGGGCGACGATGTCGTGTTGGCCCTCGACTGCGCGGCGACCGAGTATTTCAAGGATGGTCGCTATCGGCTCGAGGGCGAGGGCAAAACGCTCGACGGCGCAGCCATGGCCACATACCTCGCCGATCTCGTCGCGCGTTATCCCATCATCTCGATCGAGGACGGCATGAGCGAGGACGATTGGGAGGGCTGGAAAACCCTCACCGATCTCGTCGGCGCCCGGTGCCAGCTCGTCGGCGATGATCTGTTCGTCACCAACACGCGACGCTTGTCGCGAGGCATCGAGACAGGCACGGCCAATTCGATCCTCGTCAAGGTCAACCAGATCGGCTCGCTGTCGGAGACGCTGGACGCCATCGATATGGCGCATCGGGCGCGCTATACGGCCGTTATGTCGCACCGCTCGGGCGAGACCGAAGACGCGACAATTGCCGATCTCGCGGTCGCCACCAACTGCGGGCAAATCAAAACCGGCTCGCTATCGCGCTCCGACCGGCTCGCCAAATACAATCAACTCGTCCGAATCGAGGAAGAGCTCGGCGACGTGGCGCGGTATGCGGGTCGTGGCGTGGTGCGCAAGGGGTGAGGTGAAATCAATCTGCTTTGCTTTTGGATTTTCGTTTCCCAGCAGCGGTATTCGGGTGCCACGCCACGCTTGCACCTACCGCCCGGGAGGACGACTCTGTCATCTGAGCACGCAGCAACACTCTGAGACTGTCGTCGGCAGAAGCAACAACGTTGACGTCTGCACCATTCGTCCGCGCCAGTCGATAGACGATGTATTGGTTTAAACTGACGCCATTCATCTGAGCCAACTCTGCCAATCTAGCATGCAGTTCAGTTGGCAAACGCACGACGAACCGGCCGCTATACTTGGGCGATCGCGCTAAATCAGTCGGTCTGGGTATTTCATTGCCGACAGCTTTCGCCGCTTCGATCCAAGCTGAAATAGCATGCTCGAGTTCCGCAAGAGCCTCGACTTGCGTATCTCCACCTGCCGAGCATCCCGGCAAGTCCGTAGCTGTGGCGATGAAGCATTTATCTTCATCGCTCCAAAAGATGCTGGCTGGGTAGCGTGTTGTCTTGTTCACAGATCGTCCTCGTACTTTTCGATCATCTCGAGCAACTGCCTCACTTGATAGGCCAGAACTCGACCATTCCTATTTTGGAAATTCAGAATGGTCTTCTCCCCACTTCGAGCGAAGGTCACATGACTGCCAGACCCGCCTTTTCGCTCGAACCCGATCCAGCCAGCCACCTTGCAAGCATCGGCGAACCGAACATCGCCAGGGTTGCGTCTAATGCTGTCGATCACCTTGGCACGCTGGCTCATGAAATGATACTACATATGATATCACGTCATGACTATCGCAACCTGACCGTTGCCGTGTGGTAAATTATTATGGAAGCCGCTTGGGCGCGGCCGGGCGGACCAGGATAAGGCGGTCCCGTGGGTCGGCGAAGCCCAGCATCTGGCGGGCGAGGTCGTCGATATAGTCGGGGTCGGGCGCGTCGAGGTTGAGGAGCACCATCTCTCGCTCGAGGCGGGAGCGCACGGCCTCGTGCGCTCTGATCTCTTGCTCCACCGTCGTGGAGCGATCGATCAGCTTGAAGCGCGCTGCGAGGCCGTGCCGCCCTTGCATCGTGTGATAGACGAAATACGTCGTGAGACACAGGCAGAGAAGCACAACAAGGCTCGGCCGTCTCGGGACGCTGACGCCATCTTTTATTTTTGGGGAACGCAACACTGACGGACGACCTGGTGTCTACCGGGAACCCCTCTGTCATACCCGACCGTGGTTAAGCCCGGGTAAAGTTACGCTCCGCTATCAGACGGTTCTGATCATTTGCGAGATAACGTAACCGAGGCTCGGAGCCCGACGACCGGGCGCCCCATCCGAGCCTGACGACCAAGGCGCCGCGCAAGCGTCGTCACACCACGCCGCGACGGGCGAGTTCGGTCATGATTTCCTCGACGAGGTCGCCAGGTGTGGCCGCGCCAGCGGCGAGCCGCATCTCGGGGGATTCTGGCGGTTCGTAAGGACTGTCGATGCCCGTGAAATTCTTGAGCTGACCGGCGCGGGCCTTCTTGTAGAGCCCCTTGGGATCGCGCGCTTCGCACACCTCGATGGGCGTATCGACGAACACCTCGATGAATTCGGACTCCGGCAACAGTGTGCGCGCCATCCGTCGCTCGGCGCGAAAGGGTGAGATGAACGACACGAGCACGATCAATCCCGCATCGACGAACAATTTCGACACTTCCGCGACACGCCGGATGTTCTCGACCCGGTCGGCCTCGGTGAACCCCAGATCGCGGTTGAGCCCGTGGCGCACGTTGTCGCCGTCGAGCGTGTAGGTGTGCCGGCCGAGAGAATTGAGCCGCTTCTCGAGCAGGCTCGCGACCGTCGACTTGCCGCTGCCCGACAGTCCCGTGAACCACAGACAGCACGGGGCCTGCCCCTTCATCTGGGCGCGCGCGGCTTTATCGACAGCCAGCGACTGCCAGTGAATGTTGATCGCCCTGCGCAAGGTGAAGAGCACGTTGCCCCACGCGACGCGCTGGCCCGTGTCGGCGTCCTCGAGCTGGAAGCGCCCCGTCGCGCGGCAACGATCGTAGGGGTCGAACAGGATCGGCGCGGCGAACGACAAATTGACAATGCCGAGTTCCCCTACCGCCAGACGGCGCGCGGCAATCTGGCCCAGATCCGTGGGGTCGAGTTTGTGTTTCAGCGTGCTCAC
>JANOKV010000635.1:0-3156 GCA_031419415.1 Hyphomicrobiales bacterium
GACAAGAAGTCTCTCCCCGTCCGCGGGCTCGTGCGACCACTCAACCAAGCGGCGATTACGACCGACTTGGCGGCGAGAGTTGCTGTCGTTCGTTTCAAAGAAGGCGAAACCATTCGCAAAGGCGACCATCTGATCGCGTTCGACTGCGAGCGCCAGAACGCGGAACTCGCAGCGGTCCGCGCCGTGCATCGCGAAGCGCGGCTCGCGCTCGATAGCGCGACCTACCTCGACCAGAAGGGCGCCGTTGGACGCTTCGATGTGGAAGTGGCCCGTAGCCGGGTCGACAAGGCCGCCTCCGAAGTCGCGGTCCTCGATGCGCGCATCAAGCAGTGCACCATTAGTGCGCCCTACGATGGCCGGGTGGCCGAGCTGACCGTCAACGCTCATGAGATGCCGGCGACCGGTCGGCCGATGATTAGCATCGTTGATGAAACCACCTACGAGATCGAACTGATCGTACCGTCGAATTGGTTGCGGCGGCTGGATGTCGGAGCGACATTCAAGTTTACCGTCGACGAGTTGGATAAATCCTACACGGCAAACCTCGTGCGCATTGGCGCTGCTGTGGACCCGGTCAGCCAAACGGTGAAAGTCATCGGCGTTTTCGTCGGTAAGCCAGAAAAGGTTCTGCCTGGGATGAGCGGTAGCGCCATCTTCGAAGGGCAAGATTCGTGATCCAGAAACGAGTGCCCCGAGTCGAGCGGACTGCGCTAGGTACACAAAGCGATGCAAGCGTGGCTGAAAAGCCGGGCCTGCGTTTGCCCTCGCCGCCTTCGACGCCGGGAACCTCGCCTCCCCATGACGCCCAATCGAGCGGTCCAGCCGGGGTAAAGGCTTCCGTTCCTTCCGGCGCAGCGTCCCTCTTGAGATTGGAAAGCGAGCTGCGTCAGCTGCGAACGCTGAAAGAGTTTCGGTATTTCGTGGCCAACGAACTGCGGGTCGTGACGAGATCGCAGCAGACGTTCGTGTTCCTGAAGTCGCGGAACACTAAACTGCGGGTGGCAGGCGTCTCAGCCATGGCGACGATCGATCGATCGGCGCCGCTCATCAACTGGATCGAGGCGCTGGTCGGCGAACTGGCAATCGCCCATGTCCTGGACAAGACACAGGAATTCACCGCCGAGAGTTTCCAACTTCCCAGTGGAACCGCGTTGCCGGGCTATCCGCTGCCGTTTCTCGTCTGGGTGCCGTTCGTGGACTTCGACAATCGAGTCTTCGGCGGCATGTTGCAGGCGAAGATGCAGCCGTGGAGTGAGGCCGACCTCGTCGTGTCGCGTCATCTCGCGGGCGCGTGCTCGCAGTCGCTCATGGTGCTCAACGGCCAGAATTCCACCTGGCGCGTTCCGCATTGGCGGTCCAGCCGGGCGTTCCTGGTCGCGGGTGCGGTGATGGCGTCGGCAGGCTTCGTGCCAGTTTCGATGACAGCGCTGGCGCCCGTGGAAGTCTCCCCGCAAAAGGCGCTGGTCGTGACGGCGCCGGTCGATGGCGTCATCGAAAGCATCCTCGTCGAGCCGAACGCCTTGGTCATGAAGGACCAGCCGCTCGTGCGCATGGCCGATACCGTGCTGAAGAACCGCCTGGAGATTGGGGAGCGCGAAGTCTCGGTGGCGGACGCCAAGGTCAAGAAAGCGTCTCAGCTCGCTTTTGTCGATATTCGGGGTCGTCACGAACTGGGCGTGGCGCAGGCCGAACTGCAATTGCGCCACGCGGAACGCGATTATGCGCGCCAACTCCTGGAGCGCTCCCTCATCAAGGCGGAACGGGACGGAGTGGCCTTCTTCACCGACCCAAAAGAGTTGATTGGCCGCCCCGTCGTCGTTGGCGAGCGATTGATGGAGCTTGCCGATCCCCAACGGCTCGAATTTCGTATTGACCTCCCCGTGGCCGATTCCATCGTGCTGAAAGATGGCGCGCGCGTGAAGGTGTTTCTCGATTCCGACCCGTTGAACCCGGTGGAAGCGCGCTTGCTGCGCTCGGATTTCCAGGCCCGTCTGCGTGACAACCAGCAATTGGCGTTCCGCTTGATCGCCGAGCGTGCCGCCACTGATACCCGACCCTTGCGTCTCGGTGTTCGCGGAACAGCGCAAATCTATGGCGATCAGGTATCGCTCGGCTTCTATCTGTTCCGGCGGCCGATCTCGGCTGCCCGGCAGTGGTTTGGACTCTGACGATGGCGGTCGCCCCTCAAACGTCCGCGGCGTTGCCACCGTTGCGCAGTGAACTCACGCTGCTCGAAGGAAGCCCGTCGATAACCGGCGAGCCCACATGGCTGATCCACGATCCCTTGCAGCATCGCTACATCCAAATCGATGAAGCAACACACCTCGTGCTCGCGTTATGGCGCGATTGCCGCACGGCCGACGAACTCCTGGCGCGTGTCGAAGCCACCGGCCGGATCGCCGGTGATCAGTCCAGCATCAGGCATTTCATCGATTTCGCGGTTCGCAACAAATTGGTCGATGTCCAGGAACAAGGGTCCTGGAAGGCGTTGCACGGCGAAAGCGAGCGCGGGGCGCGTTCGCCGCTGTCATGGCTCGCGCACAACTACTTGTTCTTCAAAATTCCGATGTGGCAACCGCAGGCATTCCTGGAACGAACACTGGCGCAGGCCTGTGTGGTTGCGTCGCGCGGGTTTGTCGGCCTCGTCGTGGTTTTGGGGTTGCTCGGTCTCTACCTCGTCTCGCGCCAGTGGGATGCGTTCTTGTCGACCTTCCAGTTCGTGTTCACCTGGGAAGGTGTGTTGACGACGTTGCTAGCGATTGCGCTGGTGAAGGTGTTGCACGAGATGGGGCATGCCTATTCAGCCGTGCACTACGGCTGCCGCGTGCCGACAATGGGCTTGGCGTTCATGCTGATGGCCCCGCTGCTCTACACTGACGTCACCGACGCTTGGCGACTGCGCATTCGCAGCCAGCGGCTCTATATTGCGGCCGCAGGCATCCTGGTCGAACTCGGCGTGGCTTGCGTATGTCTGTTCGCGTGGGCTTTTCTGCCGGACGGCGCATTGCGAAGCGTCGTCTTCATCCTGGCGGCGGTCAGCCTGTTCACGAGCCTCATCATCAATCTCAATCCGCTGATGCGGTTCGATGGGTATTATCTTCTGGCCGATTGGCTCGGCGTCGAGAACCTGCAAGACCGATCCTTCGAAGTCGCACG
>JANOKV010000636.1:0-2382 GCA_031419415.1 Hyphomicrobiales bacterium
ACCGAAATCAACACCGACGACGACCGCGCCGCCTTCGCGTCGGCCTTGCGGGAGGTGGCGTGATGCGGGACACGCTCAAGGATCGTTGGGCCGAACCCTGTGGCCCGTCCGTGGGTCTCGATGCGCACTCGACACTCACACCGTCATTCCCGCGCAGGCGGGAACCCAAGTCACCTCCCAACACCCCGTTCGCACCCATGCGGACGCGTCGCGGCGCTCCTTCCCCGTCGAATGAGCTGCACCGATCGTGGGTTCCCGCCTGCGCGGGAATGACGTTGAATTTGGGGGTGACGGCGGGACCGGGAATGAGGATGGCGTCTGGAATGCCATCGCGCGGGGAGGTGGCGTCGTGACAAACTTTGCTGCCGCCTTCCTCGCGCAACTGGGCGATGCGCCATCCGCCGATCTAATCGCTGAGGCGCTGTCGCACCATTTCAGCGCGATCGTGTTCGGAGAGCTCCCTCTTTCGGCCCAATCCGTGGGGCGCGAGATCGCGCAGATGCTCAAAGCCGACGCGACAAAACCGCTGCCGCCACGCGTGCTTGCGGCGACGGCGTCCTGGCCGAAAGATCGCAATGCCAAACTGATCGACGCTATTCGCCGCCTCGCCGCCATCCTCGACCAGATCGAAAACGATCGGCTCGACGATGCAGTGCGCGACAGCATGCGCCGCCACTACCTCTGAGAGGGAACGCCATCATGTCGATGAACACTACAGGCCGCCCGACGACGCCGGGGCCCGCCACCAAGACAGAGCAGGCGACCTTCACCGGCAACCGCGGTCTCGACCACGAAGAAGCGCTGATCTTCGAGATCGGACGCGCGGATACGACAGGCGTCGATATCCCTGAACCCAAATCAATCGCCACCCGCCTCGGTGGCCTCGAGCGGACTGGTCCCATCGGATTGCCCGGCCTCACCGAGCCCGAAACGATGCGCCACTACGTGCGCCTGTCGCGTAAGAATTACGCGATCGACAGCGGCCTTTACCCGTTGGGCTCGTGCACGATGAAGCACAATCCGCGCCTGAACGAGAAGATGGCGCGGCTGCCGGGCTTCGGCGACATCCATCCGTTGCAACCCCAGCAGACCGTGCAGGGCGCAATTACGCTGATGGAAGTGCTGGCGGGCTATCTGATGGAACTCACCGGCATGCCTGCGGTGACGCTCAGCCCCAAGGCTGGCGCGCACGGCGAGCTGGCCGGCATGCTCGCCATCAAGGCCGCGCACGAGGCGAAGGCCTCCAAGCGCAGCGTCGTGCTGGTGCCGGATTCGGCGCACGGCACCAATCCGGCGACGGCGGCGTTCATGAGCTACACCGTGCGCTCCGTACCCGCGAAGGCAGATGGCACGGTGTCGGCCGATGCGGTGCGGGCCGCAATCGGTCCCGACGTCGCCGCCATCATGCTGACCAATCCCAACACGTGCGGTCTCTTCGAACCCGAGATTGTGGAAATCGCGCGCGTCGTGCACGAGGCCGGCGCCTACTTCTATTGCGACGGCGCCAACTTCAACGCCATCGTCGGCAAGGTGCGGCCGGGTGATTTGGGCATCGACGCGATGCACATCAATTTGCACAAGACGTTTTCGACGCCGCATGGCGGTGGCGGGCCGGGGTCTGGCCCCGTCGTATTATCGGCAGCGCTCGCGCCTTACGCGCCGCTGCCGCAGATCGTGGTCGACAAGACGACCAAGCCCGGAACCAATCTGCTTTGGCTTGCCGAGCACGAGAGTGCGTTGGCGGGCACAGGGCGTAAACCGTTCGGTCGCCTGACCGCCTTTCATGGCCAGATGGGCATGTTCGTGCGCGCGCTCACCTACATGTTGTCGCACGGGGCAGACGGAATGCGGCAGGCGTCCGAAGACGCCGTGCTCAACGCCAACTACGTGCGCGTGAGCCTGCGCGATCTCATGACCCAGCCGTTCGGCGACCGGCCATGCATGCACGAGGTGCTGTTCGACGACGCATGGCTGAAGGACACCGGCATCACCACACTCGATTTCGCCAAGGCGATGATCGACGAAGGCTATCATCCGATGACGGTGTACTTCCCGCTGGTCGTGCATGGGGCGATGCTGATCGAACCCACGGAATCAGAATCCAAACAGTCGGTCGATCTGTTCATTGCGACCCTGCGCGATCTGGCCCTCGACGCGACGTCCGGGAGCAATGATAAACGCCGGTTCAAGGAGGCCCCGCGCCTCGCGCCGCGCCGCCGCATGGATGAGACGAAAGCGGCGCGTGAACCGCGTTTGCGCTGGCGACCCGCAGCGGCGTGAGCCCAAGCGAAGCCAAGCACGGCGCGCGGAGCGCCAGGCGCCGCCGACACGAAACGTGACCAGCCGGAAGGGGAACATCTGTGGACGGCAGGTGTTGACCAC